>JAGBTL010000171.1 GCA_017631355.1 Clostridia bacterium | reverse complement strand
AGTTCAAATCTCCCCGAAGCAATTGTTCTAAATAAAAGAAACACTCAGCAAGGAGTGAGTGCTTCTATCTGGCGGAGATGAAGAGATTTGAACTCTTGCGCCGTTATTCACGACCTACCGCATTTCGAGTGCGGACCCTTCAGCCACTTGGGTACATCTCCAAATAATTCGCCTTGTTATTTTAACAAAGGTGTGTTGTTATGTCAAGTGGGTTGCTTTATATATAACTATTTACAAACTTATTACATTATTATTGTATCGTTGACTTTATTGTTCCTCTGTGGTAAAATTATCGTGTTAAAATATGTTTTGACGGGGTGGCAATATGAAAAACAGTTCTGTTGTTTTTTTCACCGATCATAAAGAAAATCATACACGTCTTATCGATTTGCTGAAGGCAAACGCAAATCTTTATCTGTGTTCATATTCGTCGGACACGTGGGACAACGTTGATTTTTATTCCAACAAAAATATTTGCTTCGTTATTGACGAAATGCCTCATGATAAGGAGGCTTCATGGATAATATCAAAGCTTTCCGAGGACGGACTTTTTGCAGAGGTTCCAATTCTGTTTACAAGCTTTGATGCTATGTATGAGTTTGATAAATCAGGCTTTGCTTCCTTTGCTTATGATGTTTTGCCTGACCCCTTTGACTATGAGCTTGCTTACCGTAGGCTTATGAATATTGCTGAGATTCGTCAGCTCAAGTTTCAGATATATAATCTTACGCAGATTCACACAAAGCGTATTCTGAATCAGGCCAACAAGCTTAAGGAGCAGAACACAAGAATGCAGTCAATGAACTACGACCTTGTTGAGCTTCTTGTTGCTGCCATTGAGAGCCGAGACCTTGGCTCCGGACAGCACATCAAACGAATCCGCTTGTTCACTAAGGCCCTTACTGATTCTGTTATGGAGCTTTTGCCTGAATATGGCATTACCAAGGAGCAGGCAGAGTACATCTACTATGCTTCCTCTGTTCATGATATTGGTAAAATTGCTATTCCCGATGCTATTATGCTTAAGCCCGGAAGGCTTACACCCGATGAGTTTGAAATTATGAAAACTCACACAATCCGTGGCTATAAGCTCCTTAATATGCTTGATGACATTGGTACGCAGAACGAATACTTCAAGTATTGTCAGGAAATCTGCCACTATCACCACGAGCGTTGGGACGGCAGAGGCTATCCCGAGGGTCTTGTAGGCGATGAAACCCCGATCTCAGCACAGATTGTTGCAATTTGCGACTGCTATGATGCTCTTACAAGCCACAGACCGTACAAAACAGCTCTTTCTCACCATGAGGCTGTTGAGCTTATTGTCAGTGGTGGCTGTGGTGTGTTTTCTCCACAGATGCTTAAGGCTTTTAATGCATCACTCAATAAATTTGCTAAAATTGAACAGGAGTTCAAGGCAAAGGAGATTGAGCCGGAGGAGCTTGAAAGTCTTGAAATCAAAACCGAACAGGCTATTAACTCTGATAAATCAACAAAGGTTTCTTCAGGCATCAATGAAAGCGAGGACCGTATTTTGTCCTCCCACGATATGGTGTTTGAGGCTGATATCAAAAACGGCTATTTCTCTGTTCTTCGTGGTGAATGGACACTTCTTTTTCCGTACGTTCCCAAAAACTTTACCGAGGTTATTTCTCAGTGTATGAAAATGTGTCACCCTGCTGATGCTGCACGCTTTGCTGCAAAAATCAACATTCCCAAGTTTCAGGAGCTTTGTAATCAGGGTAAAACAAAAACACGAGTTGAATTCCGCATTGTTAAGGATAACGTTGAGCTCCTTCTTGTTGGTGTTATTATTTTCATTACCGACGATGAAAATAAGCTTATTGGTGTGAACGGCATATTCAACGTGTATGAGGATGACGAAATTATCGGTGAAATCAAGCGAGGCTTTGCTTCAATGGATACGCTTACGGGTCTGCCTCTGCAAAAACAGTTTGAGCAGGACGTTGACCTGTATATAAGGCACAATCCCGATTCAAAAAATTTGCTCGTTCATATTGATATTGATAATATGAGCCTTTGTAACAACATTTTCGGTTATGAGTTCGGCAACGTGCTTCTTAAGGAGTTTGCTTCGTTCCTGAAGGGTATTTCCGGTAAGGATAAGACAATCTGTAAGGCTGCAGGTGATAAGTTCCTGCTCTTTGCCAAGAACGTTACCAATCAGGCAGAAATTCTTGTTTTTATTCAGAATCTGAACAATTTGTTGCGCAAGCCATACACTACCGGTGCTAAAAGCGGCGTATTTACCGCATCCCTTGGTATCTCGCGTTATCCCAATGATGGTAAGGATTTCAAGAGTCTTTCAATTGCTGCGGAATATGCTGCCAAGACTGCAAAGGCTAATGGCTCAGGCTCCTTCTCATTCTTTAATAACAGCATGCAGAATCTTGCTAATTTGAGTCCCGATGATATTGATACCAGGCGTGTGGACGTAAACGCTGATTTTGAACCCAAGTTTTTCCCTGTTGTTAATGCAAGCACAGGAGAGCTTGTGACCTATGACTACATTCCCTATACCATGTATGATGGCTCAGGCACGATGACGCCTGAATCCTATTACGAGTTAAACAAAAATTCACATAACGCAAAGAATCTCAGCATTCTTACAATCAAGGCACTTTTATATTCACTAATCCGTCTTAAGAGTGACGGTCAGAATATACCGCCGATTTCTGTTTATACAACCCTTACGGCAGAGGGCTTGCCGGGCTTTATTCAGGAGCTTACAAGCACAGTTAATGAAAATGACTGCCGCGGTATTGAGTTGTGTATTTTGCTGCCACAGGACATTCTAGAGGAGGTTTCCGTTAACCGCATCAAATCCTTCTCTGAATATCTTCACGGCATTGGCTTTAAAATCGGTTTGTACCTTGTTGGTCACCGTTACATTCACAACGGCTGTTACATACACGGCATTTTTGACCGCTACGTTATGAAAACACAGTATGCAGAGCACGCAATCAGCTCAGGTAAGCATCTTAATTACTCTGTTGATACACTTAATCTGCTTAGTATTTTCGCAAAGGACGTTTCTATTCCGACTACTGTTGATAGTACCGATATAGAGCTGATGATGAATGCGGGGCTTAAGGAAATTTCCTGCGGTGTTGCTGCTTTGAGCGGTGAGAAAAAACTTATGGATGACTTTAAATTCCGTAAGCTTTGCGGTAAAAGAGTTACAAAAGAAGAGTCTTTTATTTCTGAAATCAATCCCGTTGTTGTTTATCACGATATAATCAAGAGCAACACGGTATGGATGCTTTATGACGTTCGCAAAAGGACCTTCAGCATCAGCCCCAATGCAGCTGAGGTGTTTGGTGATGAATTCTATTGTGAAGATAACTTTACAATTGAAGCGCTTAGCGAACGACTTCACCCTGATGATGCCGAAGTATTTAACGAGCAGATGTCAAATATGAGGGTTAACATGGGTGCCATTTCTATTGTGGCACGTGTTAAGCTTCACCTTGATGATGCAGAATATACCCAGCTTCATACAGTAGTAACCTGTATAACTGATAACAATGGCGCACCAATGCGCTTCCAGTGTGCAATTACAAAGCTATAATTTTTGACGGAAGTCATCCAATATCCTTTTTTCAATACGCGACACGTAGGAGCGTGATATATTCAGCTCCGAGGCAATTTCCTGCTGTGTTAACGGGTCCTTGCCGTTAAGTCCGTATCGCTTTATAATAATTTCTTTATCACGGTCAGGTGGCATTGCTCTGATTATTTCAACAAGCCTTGATAGTTTGCTTTTAGTGTCAATGTCATCCACGATTGTATCCTCTGTTGCGATAATATCCATCAGGGTGAGGGGATTTCCCTCACTGTCTGTGTCGATAGGGTCGTCAAAGGAGATGTCCTGTGCGGATTTCTTTCCTGAACGGAAGTGCATCAGGATTTCATTATCAATGCATCGGGCACAGTAGGTGGCAAGTCTTACGCCCTTGTCGGGCTTGAAGCTGTTTACACCCTTGATGAGTCCGATTGTTCCGATTGAAATCAGGTCATCCTGCTCCGTGGTTGCAGTATAATATTTTTTAACAACGTGGGCTACAAGCCTGAGGTTATGCTCTATAAGCATTTTTCGGGCTTCAGCGTCACCATGCATCATTCGGCTTACGTAGTGCTCCTCCTCCTTGCGTGAGAGTGCCTTCGGAAACGAATCTGCATCGGTTACGTGTAGTATCAGACAAAGCATTTGTGACAGTATTGCTAATATACTCATAAAAAGCTCCTTTCGTTTTTTAAAGTATATTCTTTGTTGCCATCTGCTTTGCAAGTCCTGAAACGAGGTATTATGAAAAAAATTGAACAATATCGCACAACGGTGCGAGTATCAGCAATATCCTTCTTCTGTGCAATATCCACACTTATTTATTTCCTTGTGTGGGACGTTGCATATAACCCATTCTTTGAGCACCCATACATAGGCAAGGGTAAGCTGTTTATTATTGGTGTATATTTTGCAGTCCTGCTTGCTTCAAGCATTTTCCTTGGCTCTCACAGAATTGATGAGCTCAGACGAGGGGAGATAATCTTCTATGAGCTTATTGCCCTTGTTTTTGCCAATGCAATTGCCTATGCGCAGATTTGTCTTATTGAGGCGGTAATTGCAAATTTTATGGGAATGCTCTTTGCAATGCTCATTCAGGTGCTTGTGCTGATTGTGTGGACCTACCTTGCAGTTGCAATAGTTCATTATATGAGTCCGCCTGAGAAGATGCTTATTATCTACGGCAGCCACCTTGCAACTGAAATCGTTTACAAAATGAGTCAGATGGAGGACAGATACGTTATCAGCGAGTCTGCAAACGTTGACGAGGGCTTTGATAAGCTTACTCAGAAGATAGAGCGATTTGATAACGTTATTATCTGTGACGTTCCAGCTCGCTTGAGAAACGACCTTCTCAAGTTCTGCTACCAGCAGAAAAAATCAATTTATCTTATACCAAAAATTTCAGATATCATTGTTCGTAGTGGCTCTGATATAACCTACTTTGATTCACCAATTATGAAGTGTGGCTCCACGGGACTTACTGTTGAACAGGCCACAATAAAGCGCTTCCTTGATGTGGTTTTGTCAGCTCTTGCGCTTCTTGTGTCATCGCCTGTATTCCTTGTGGTTGCCATTGCAATCAAGCTTTATGATGGCGGGCCTGTGTTCTATAAGCAGCGTCGCTGCACTATGGACCTTAAGCCCTTTGATATTTTAAAATTCAGAAGTATGGTTGTTGATGCTGAAAAGGACGGCCCACAGCCTGCTGTTGATAACGATAAGCGTATTACACCTATCGGTAAGGTTATTCGCGGACTTCGTATTGACGAGCTGCCTCAGCTTATTAACATCCTTGTCGGTGATATGTCAATTGTTGGACCAAGACCGGAGCGTATTGAGCACGTTGAGAAATATTCCGAGGAAATTCCCGAGTTTGTGTGCCGTTACAAGGTCAAGGGTGGTCTTACGGGCTATGCACAGGTGTTCGGCAAATACAATACCTCTGCATATAACAAGCTTAAAATGGACCTTATTTACATTCAAAACTATTCACTTGCACTTGACTTCAAGCTTATACTTATGACAATAAAAATCCTCTTTAAGAAGGAAAGTACAGAGGGCTTCAAGGTTAAAGGCAAGAAGGATAATTAAACAGATAATTCCAAAGGAGAATAATCTTGAATTTATATTATATGATTCTTGCGGGCGGTGTGGGTTCACGTATGAATTCACCTGAGCTCCCCAAGCAATTTTTGAAGGTTAAGGACGAGCCTATTCTTATCAGAACTGTCAGAAATTTTGAGGATTTCGGCTCATTCAGAGCAGGCGTGATTTGCTGCCCTGTTGATTGGGTTGAATATACCAAGGCAACGCTTCTTGAATATGGTGTTTCCCTTGACCACGTCAGCGTTATTCCCGGCGGCAAAAACCGCAACAGCTCTGTGAAAAACGGTTGTCGCTTCCTTACGAAGACCTATGGTATCGGAGAGGATGACGTTGTGCTCACTCACGATGCTGTAAGACCCTTCTTTGATGCACGTGTTATTAAGGATAATATTGAGGCTGTTAAGGAATTTGGCGCCTGTAACACGGTTATGCCTGTGTTTGACTCCATTCTCAGGAGCAGCACAGGGGAATTCTTTACAGAGCATCTTCGTAGGGCGGAGCTTT
>JAGBTL010000170.1 GCA_017631355.1 Clostridia bacterium | reverse complement strand
TACAGGATATTATAAGCGATATGATTCTCAGGACATTCAAACAAGGCACCATTGTAGTTTTAATTTTTGATACAGACACGAACAACATAGATACCTTAAATAAGAACATGTCAAATCTAAAAAAGCATCGTAACGTGGCAAATATTATCACAATCCCACAAGTAAAGAATTTAGAGGATGAGTTAAAATATAGTTGTAATATAAGGAAAATAACTGAACTATTAAATAGTCGCTCTGTTTCAAATTTCAAAAGCGACTTGATACATATTACAAATTTGGATAGCAAGCTCAAAGAGCATTCCTTTGACATCAATCGTTTTTGGAGTAGGCAACCTGAATCACCTTATGAGGATATAACTAATCAAGCTGCTATAATTAAAATAAATAATAAATAATGCGTATAAAGAACAACTAATTTCTCCCCCACTCCTCGTGAGTGGGGTCTTTTTCTGCCCTATTCTCCAACTTCCCCAAATCCCATCTCTCACATCAAAAACCCCATAAACCACAACGAAAAAGTGCAAATTTTCGTTTTAAATTCGGGCATTTTTAGGGAATTGATTTTGGGATTTTGAGGGGGTTTGAAAATATTTATTTTGCTTTTTGGTAGGACGTGTTCCTTGAAAACAAACATTGAATACATAAAGGTTACGGTAGGTAATCCCGACTCCTTGGTTTTTCGGTTACCTATTGCTTTTCCAATTTATTTGTTTTATAGACAAATTGGAAAATATATGTTAAACTTATACTCAACTAAAATACACTTTTTCAGGAGCGTTATTATGAAAAAATATACTCTTAATTTTGGTGAGTTCAAGCAATATGACAAGGTGTTCCTTACTGCTGACAACGGCATTGACGGTGCATCTGTTTCATCTGTTGCTTTCTCAGGCAGCACACTTTACATTGCTGCTGCAAAGGGCACCTTTGAATATGCTGACGGTCAGCTTAAAAAGCTTTCCTTCAGCGCATCCAAGCTTATTTCAGCAAAGGGTACTCTTTATGCTGCTATCGGCAACACCCTTGCCGAGGTTAAAAAGGGCAAGGCAAAGAAAATTGCCGAGTTCGGCTCAAGGGTTGTTGACATTTCTGTTGCACTTGACGGCTCAGTATGGCTCATTACAGAAAATCACCTCTACCTTATGGCAGACGGTGAATTCCAGAAAATTGTGGGCCTTCCCTCTGAAACTGTTTGCCTTGCAGCACTCGATAACAAGGTAAAATATGGCGAAACTGTTTACGTTGGCTCAACTGTTGAGGGTCTGCTTTCAATGAAGGGCAAGCGCCGCCACTGGGCAGAGCTTCTCCCCGAGAACACAGGCGTTATGAGCAGAAAAATCAACTGCATTAAGATTGATGCCCTCGGTCACCTCTGGGTTGGCACAGACGAAGGCATTAACATCTATGACGGCAAAAACTACTGGTTCAAGGGTGACGATTTCTACTCAATCCCCAGCGGCTCATTCAATGATATGGTTTTTGCTGCAGACGGCAAAAAATATTTTGCAACAAACACAGGCCTTGTAACACTTATTGAGGGTAAAATTTCATACTTCTCATATGGCGCATGGCTTATGCACCCCACAGTTACAGCACTTGCAGTTGCCGATGACGGCACAATTGCTGCTGTTACTCCCCGCGGTATCAGCCTTATTACATATAAATATATGACACTTGCTGAAAAGGCAGAGTACGTTGACGAGCTTACAGATAAATACTTCTGCCGTAACGAGGGCTACCACGTTGGCAGACTCCTTCGTAAATATGGTGATCTTGAATCAGGCTGGCAGCCCAACTCTGACAACGATGGTCTTTTCACAGGTCTTTACTGTGCAAGTCAGTGCTTCCGCTATGCTGCAACCAAGGACCCCAAGGCAAAGGCTAACGCAAAGAAGGCTGTTGAGGCTATGATTAAGCTGACCGAGATTACAGGCAAGTCAGGCTTTACAGCACGTGCAACACGCTACAATGACGACCCCTTCTTTGGTGACGGCAACCGTGAGGAATGGCACGTTTGCGAGGACAACCCCAACTGTGAATGGCTTGGCGAAACATCAAGTGATGAAATGACAGGTCACTACTTTGCATACGGCATTTACTACGACCTTGTTGCAGATAAAAAGGAAAAAGCAAAAATTGCCGAGGTTGTAAAGAAAATCACAGACCACATCATTGAAAACAACTTCCACCTTTGCGACGTTGACGGTGTACCCACCACGTGGGCAAACTGGGAGCCTGAGCTCCTTAACAATGATGACCGCTGGTTCTTTGAGCGCGGCACAAACTCACTTGAGATTTTGTCATTCCTTAAAACAACATACCACGTAACAGGCGATGAAAAGTATAATCAGGTATTTGATATGCTTATCAGCAAGCACCACTACGCTATGAACTGCATGCAGTACAAGTGCGAGGATGCTCACATTGCCCACATTGACGACCAGCTTGACTTTACAAACATCTACAACCTGCTTGTTTACACAGAAAACGAGGCACAGAAGGAAATCTTTAAGATGGGTCTTACCCACCACTTTGAATATGAAAGAGTTGAGCGCTCACCCTTCTTTAACATTGTTTATGGTGCACTCACAAACCGCAACTGCGATATTGAAAATGCCGCAAGGTCACTTTCAGAAATGAACCTTGACTTTATTGTGTGGCCCACCTACAACAGCTACCGCAAGGATATTGAAATTGACACCGCACCCGAGGAATACGGCTGTGCACCTCAGCTCAAATACCCTGTTGAGTATAGCTCACGTGTGCTTGTGAACTACGACGGCAACCAGTTCGTTTGCGATTCCGGTGTTGAGGAATTTATTCAGATAGATAAAAAATCTGCAAACCGTGCAGCAGCACTCCCCAGCACAGACGGTGCAGACGGCATGGGTACTGCAATGCCATATATCTTCCTACTCCCCTATTGGATGGGCAGATATTACGGATTACTTGGGGATTAAAAGACAAAAACACTCGGCTGATGCCGAGTGTTTTTTAAATGCAGAATGCAAAATGCAAAATGCAAAATTATCGGGGAAGCTCCGCTTCCGAACATTATAAGCTATCGCAAACTTAAAGTGATGCGAAACCTTACATCCCTGTGCGCCGAAGGCGGATAGGGAGGGGGACCATTCCTAAATTAAATAGTTGTTAGAAGTGAGTATGTTCGGGTAAATATACTCACTTTTTCTGTTTTGTTTGGGCGGAATGGTGGTGGGTAGTTCCAGCCGCGGTTAGTCTTCTGTTGGATAGAACAACCGTAGAGAACGCATTTATGCGTTCAGCAAGATTACAATTAATTAAAAACGATACAAAAAACTTATTGTGTGGTGGAAAGTTTCCAATGCAAAGTGCAAAGTGCAAAGCGCAAAACGCACTGAATAATTGTGGGATTTTTGATGAAGTGCGCCGACTTAGAGAACGAAGGCGTATCAAGATACGCCAAGAGAGCTAAGTCAAGCAATTCGCAAAAAGACCCAATTAGTTACCGCCAAATACGTCAGATTCAATATAATCCACCCCAAGGGCACGGCAATAGTTGAGTGAAACAAGGTCGTTGGCTGTCCAAAGACCAACCTTAAGACCCTTATCGTGGAACTCCTTAACCATTTTGGGTGTTGCAACCTTATACTCGGCATCAATGTCAAAGCCGTATTCGATGCACTTGTGGTAATCACCGCAGTTTTTGCCGTAGGTGAGCATAATCTGCAAATCCGGGAATGCCTCGTGAGCCTTTACAAGGTTTTCAAATTCAAATGACTGAAGCTGACATTTTGAAAGGTCGTAAACCTCCCCTGCCATTGTGAAAAGCTCGTTAATCTGCTCGTCGGTGAACTCACCCTTAAGCTCAATAAAGCAAATCATATTTGCATCGCGGCAGATTTCAAGGTAACGCTTGAAGGTGCACACGTAAACAACCTCGTTGCTTTTTTTGTTAAGAAGGGGCTTCTGTGTAAGCTCCTCGTAGGTAGAATCGGCAACGATAAGCTCTGTGCCGTCAACAAATTTCGCCTCGTCGTTATGGTTTACAACAAAAATGCCGTCCTTTGTAACGCGTACGTCGGTTTCGATACCGCCTGAGCCGTTCTTTACTGCCGCAATAAATGAAGCCTCGGTATTGTCAGGGTGCTTGGAGCTGAAGCCACGGTGGGCAATCATACAAACGTCCTTGTGAAGCTCCTTATTTATGTAGTGAAAGCCTACTGCCGCGCCTGCAACAACACCTGCGGCAATAATGCCCTTTTTAAGATATTTATTCATAAAATCACGTCCCATAGGTTTTTTTATATTTTATAAAATTCAGCCCTGTTTTGCAAGAGGGAACTTGTCTGTTTCCTGCAAATCAAGTATATCTATTACGTTTTCAAACTCCGCCTTGACTGTTTCAAGGGCAGCGCCCTTATGGGCATCGCTGCCAAGGTAGAATTTGCAGCCGCAGTCCTTGGCAATATGGTAGGGGTGCATTAAAACCTGTCGCACCTCGTCAGTCATATCAAGGGTTTTAACGTTAAGCTCAATACCCACGCCCTTTTTTGAACAGGCTTGGAAAATTTCATATAAATCCTCATCCTGCAAAAGGCGGATTACCTCGTGGGAGCGACCCTTCATAATGTGGCCACAGGTAAGGTGGGCAATGCCCATTTTGTGAAATGGCAAATCCATGCGTAAAAGGATTCTGATTTTTTGCAGCCAGAGCTCTGCCGCCTCCTCAGGGGTCTTTGGCTTTTCGCGGACAGTATTTCCCCCAAGGTGCAGGTGTGTGGTAGCAACGGTTACAAAGTCCATTTCATCAAGGGTTTTTCGGCTTATGCCAAGCACCCCGTTGTAGTCAATGTCAGTTTCCGCACCAAAAAGGAGCCTTGCCCCCTCGTGGGTGGGCAGGGGCAACACGCTTTTAAGCCGCTCAACGGTGTGGGCAGGGTGCCACTCTGCCTCGCTGGGCACACCTTCATCCCACAGGTGGTTTGTTATGCACACCTTGTGAAAGCCGTTTTCAAGAGCATATTTCAAAAGATTTTCAGGAGTCTGATTTTCATCGTGACAGCAGGCAGAAACCGTTGTGTGTACGTGAAAATCGTGGTCTGCGATATATTTCATATTATCACCCTCTTTTATTTTATATCCCACAAGGAAAAATTGCAATTTAATTTAATAAAGTTATTATAATTGTGTGGAATATATTGCCAAAATATGCTATAATACAACCGACACAGAAAGAGGGAATCGCTATGGATAAAATTTTATTCGGTACAGGCGGTTGGCGTGCAATAATCGGTGAGGATTTCATTGCATTCAACATCCGCAGAGTAGCACAGGGCATTTTTGACCTTATGAGTGAGCAAAGCAAAACAGACAAGCCTGTTATTATCGGCTATGACAGACGCTTTTTGTCAGAAACCGCTGCAAAATGGGTTGCCGAGGTGCTTGCCGCAAACGGTGTTACCGTTTGGTTTATGGAGCGCTCTGCCCCCACACCCATGGTAATGCACACTGTTAAGGACAAGGGTCTTTACTTCGGTATTGAAATTACTGCAAGTCACAACCCTGCATCATATAACGGAATAAAGCTCATTGTTGAGGAGGGTCGCGATGCACCCGTTGAAACAACTCAGCGCCTTGAGGAGCTTATTGCCTGTGTAAAGGAGCCCTGTCGCAAGGAGTTTGACCTTGGTGTTAAGGACAAAAGCATTGTTTACCTTGACAACCCCTTCAACAAATTTATTGACGACATTATCGACCTGCTTGATATGAAGGCTCTGCGCAACCGCGGTCTGCGCGTGCTGTTTGACTCAATGCACGGCTCGGGCACGTATCCCCTGCTTGTTATTTTCCACACCGCGCGCTGCACAATTGACACAATCAACACAAACAAGGATGCTTACTTTGGCGGCAATATGCCTGCCCCCTCTGAAAAGAGCCTTATGTCACTTAAAAATTCCGTTCTCAAGGGCAACTATGACCTTGGTATTGCAATGGACGGTGACGGTGACCGACTTGGCGTTATTGACCAGAACGGCAGATACATCAACGCCAACGAAACGCTTTGCCTGCTTTACTACTACCTTGTAAAGTACAAGGGCTGGCGCGGTCCTGTTGTCAGAAACCTTGCAACCACTCATATGCTTGACAAAATTGCGGAAAGCTTCGGCGAAAAGTGTTACGAGGTGCCTGTTGGCTTCAAGTACATTTCCTCAAAGCTTGACGAGGTTGACGCTGTCCTTGGCGGCGAAAGCTCAGGCGGTCTTACTGTGCGCGGTCACATTCATGGCAAGGACTCTGTTTATGCTGCATCACTCTTTGCAGAAATGGTCAGCGTTACAGGCCTGTCTCCCTCACAGATGCTTTCACAGCTCAACAAGGAGTTCGGCGACTTTGTTATGGTTGAGGATGATATGCGCTTTGACCCCGAAATGAAAAACGCTGTTGAGAAAACTCTCCTTGGCGACAAGCGCTTGCCCGAATTTTCTGACGAAATTGTTAAGGTCAGCTACACAGACGGCTGCAAGATTTACTTTGAGGACGGCTTTGTTATCTGCCGCTTCTCAGGCACCGAGCCTCTTTTAAGAATTTTTGCAGAAAGCACAAGCAAGGTAAGGGCAAAGGATTATATCAATACAATCAAAAAGTTCCTTTTCTAAAAGCAAAGACCTCAAAGGGAGCGTAAATCAGAGATTTATTAGGTTTAAATTTCTTATTTTACACTTCCTGATTGAGGTCTTTATTCTTTTGCGGATATTCGGTTTCGCATAATTCGCGAATAAAACACACTAAAGTTTCGTATTATTTTCTGAAGGTTACGCTTTAGTACGAAGCGTAACTTTCGGTTGTTTATTTTGCTCTCAAAGGGAGCTATCCATTTGGTGAGTATTCATAAACTTTTGTGCAAATTGTAGATAATGTTGCATTCATTTGTCAAAAGGATTATAATAATGCACAGAGGTTTTGTGCAAAGTACATAAACCTCTATAAAAGCGCTCAGGCGCACTAAGGAGATTTTGGTAATGGAAAAAAGAGTTCTGGCTATGATAATCACTTTAATCATGGCAATCACAGGCATTATTCCCGTGAGTGCTGCATCTTTTAATTACAGCACAGAAAAAGGCTCTATCCTGGGTTCAGGAACAAAAACAGACACTACACACGCTTCAACTATTGAAATGCTTTC
>JAGBTL010000169.1 GCA_017631355.1 Clostridia bacterium | reverse complement strand
GGTCCCCCTCTCTCAAACAGAGAGGTAGACCACACAGCAAGTTTTTTGTATCGTTTTAGTTTATCGTAATATCTTGAACGCATAAATGCGTTCACTACTGTTGTTCTATCCAACAAGAGACTAACCACGGCTGGAACTACCCACCACCATTCCGCCCAAACAAAACAGAAAAAGTGAGTATATTCACCCGAACATACTCACTTCTAACAACCATTTAATTTAGGAATGGTCCCCCTCCCTTGGGAAAGGGAGGTAAGGCTTCGCATATTTTTAATTTATTGCTTGCGATAGCATTATAATAGCCAACGCAGTTCCGATACTGACCGAAGGTCAACTTCACTTCGCAGAAATTTCACTACGAAGTAACTTCACTTGCAACGCAAACCTCACCATATAAATAAAAATCTGTTCACCTATTCTTTTTATCCAAAAACATTATTCCCACAAAAACCAGCACCGCTGCAAGAGCCTCCACAAAAATATCAAAAATATCAAATGTACCTGTGGTAACACCAAAAAGCTGAAAAAGCTCAAACAATATGCCAAGCCCTGCAACAATTATGGGTGCGGTCACCGCCCTTTCAACAAAGCAGCTCAGGGCAAGTGTAAACGCCACAACCCACAAAAAATCTGCACCCCAGCTGAAAACAACCGTTTTAAAGACTGTGTCGGGCACTATCTGCGGCAGGCTTATGAAGTGGAAAATGTCGTTCACATAGGTTCCGCTTCGGGTTGCTAAATAAATCAGCAAGCCGCAAAGCAAAAATACAAACGAAAGACCAAGCCTTATAATAACCCTGCGGTTGAATAAATCCTTAATTATCATAGGCAATTTCTACCATTCCGTGAATATCCACCTTGGGCACGGTAAACTCCGCCCTGCCCTCTGCAAGGGTGAAATCAAGGCTCTCGTTTTCAGGCACCAGGGTGATTTTTGTGGGCTTTTTGTCACATTTCACGCTGCACCTCACGTTATAAAGGGGAACGGTGTCCTCAATAATCTCCGTATTGATGCCCCTTACAGTAGTGTGAGCAAAAAGGAGATGAAGAATATTTCTGTTTTCCTTTTCCTGATGAGTATATGTAACAACGCCCCTGTCGGGCATATCTGCCATTACGGTAGCCTCGTCACCAAGAAGCTCGTTTACAGCGTATGTGAAAAGCTCCTTAAAGCAAAGGTGACCGTAGGTTGCGTATGCTGTGAAAATATCCCAGCCGATATATGCAATATTACCGCTGATTACTGCACCCGCAAAGCTTTCCTCAGGGTTGTTGGGCGCGTGCATATGTGAGCAGTAATGCTCAAGGGTTCTGTTGAAGTAGGGATTCTGCATATATGCAATTACCCTGCCCTTATTTGCGGTGAATTTATTGAAATCACAGCGCATAACGTACTCTGTTCTGCCGTTTACTGTATCAAATTCAGGCACAAGGTAGGTGGGATTAAACTCATTTTTACCAATATACTCTGCACCGAAATCAATAGTAAAGCGGTTATCTTTTATAATTGACTCACCTGTGGCAATAACCTTTCCCCCATTTTCTGCAAATGCCTTTATTTTTGCAATGGTTTCGTCATTAACAATCGAAGCATCGGGCAGAACAAGGAGCTTGTACTGTGAAAAATCTGCCATTTCATCCACAAAGTTATAAAGCAGGTGGTTTTCAAGGAGCATTCTGTTTGCGCCAACGTCAGACTTAACACTTCTGTCACCTGTTACAGCCTCGGCGCTTAAAACTGCAATATCTGCAAGGTTTACTGCACCCTCAAGCCATGGCTCTCTTTCCTCAACGTGGGAATATGCCTTGCCGATAAGGTTATACGTTGCCTCGTTCAACGCTGATAAGGGGTGCATCTGGTCACCAACGGAGCAGCCTGCACCGTTTGCCACGCTCAATGCAGCCTCATAAATAAGTGCATTGGGGTGCTTGTAGCCTCCAAACTCTCCCCAGCTGTGGTGAAACTTGCCCGTCATACCTAAAAAGTCCGTATCCTCAAGGGTGCGCACGTATGCGGCAGACAAGGGGAAATGGTCGTAGCCCCAGCCGCCTGTGGGCAGGCTTTCAAGCTCAAGGTGGGTGTTGGCGTTAATGTACCTGTAATCGCCCTTGGGCACGTGACCGCCATTGTGGAAAACAGTTGCGGTTGCGCTGTGCTTGCGGACAGCGGCGTTTGTTCTTTCAAGATATTTATTGTAAACAACCTGGCCAAATGCCCAAAGGTCATCCTCATTGTTAACGTCATAGCCCTGCGCCCTCATATCGCGCACACAGCTTTCGCAGCAGCACACACGGGGCGCAATAATATCAAGGAAAATTCCACAGGGGTTATATTTCACCATAACCTCCTCAATCTGTGCGCAAAGCAGGTCAAGGTAGCCTGTGTTAAAGCAAAGGGCGTGGAAGTGTACCTCCTGACGGTATTCCTCTGCCTCCGCATCGCTGAAGCTCCAACGCCAACGCCATTCGGGGTGGCGGAGATATTCCTTTTCATCATAGCCTGCGGATATGTAAACAGGAGCGTTTACCCCAATTTCCTTACACGCCTCAAGCTGTGCACCCAACAGATCAAAGTCAAGACCGGGGTGCATTTCATTTACCTCGGTGGGGTGATATGACCAGCCGTGGTGGCACTTTGAAAAAACTGTAATGGAGTTTACGTGACCGGCCTTCAGGCAAGCCTGAAACTGCTCCTTTGAAAAGTCCTTGCCAACAGGCAAGTGCTCGTTTGTGTGAAAATCAAGGTGAACCTGACGTTTTTTGAACATAGCTATTACTCCTTGTCAGTTGTTGCAGATTTCAATTATGTGCTGTGACAAAGCGGACCAATGATTGACCGCAAGATATTTTCCGCCCTGCTCACGAGAGCGAATCTCCTTATCCACAGGTGATGCGCTGTCAAGGAGAACAGGTGAAAGACCTGCACCATTGGCACCGTCAACGTCAGGGACAGGACTGTCGCCACAGTACCAGCAAGCCTCGGGTGAAAGCTGTGCATAGGCACAAGCGCAGTCAAAAAGCCTCTGTGAGGGCTTGCAATATAAAATATCTGCACTTGTAAGGCAGAATTCAAACTCCGATGAGGGAATCCAGTACTTCATTGCAAGGGCAAGGCTTTCACCGCTCATCATATTATTGCTGATTACCGCCGTGCGGATTCCCTGCTCCTTAAGTGTGGCGAGCAGCTCCGTCACACCGTCAATTACGGTGCGGCTTGAGTTGTAGCGGTCAAAAAGCTCCTCACGTTCATAAACGGAAATATTAAAACGGAGCCCCGCCTTCATTGTGGCATAGCCTATGGCTGCCGACAAGGGAATCTCACCAAGGCTGCCGTCCTCAAGTTTTGGTCTGCCTGCCCCTTTAAGGTATTCATCCCAAAGCTCTGCAAGCGCTTGTGCACTTGCTACGTCGGGGTTTTCGGCTGCCTGTCGCACACCCTCAAAGCCGTTAACTGCACTAAAATTGCCACCCTTGAAAAGTGTACCACCAACGTCAAACAAAACCATTGCAGGCTTTTTGTTATAAGCCATTGTGCCACATCCCTTTTTTAAAAACATTATACAGTAGATAATTTTATAATGCAAGATTTGTGATTCCATTATGACTGTATCTGCACATAAATTTCATTTATTTTCCGCGTGTGTATTTACTTTTTACATTGCTTTGATATAATAAAGCCAAGTGATAAAAATTTTATTTCACGGGAGGAAATAAATATGTCAAAATTAAGAGTTGCACTTATTGGTAACGGTGGCATCTGCCGTGGCAGCCACGTTGTTAATTACGTTGACGATGACAGAGTAGAGGTTGTTGCTTTTTGCGATATTATTGAGGAAAGAGCCGCTGCCCTCAGGGACAAATATTACCCCGATGCAGCAGTTTACACAGACTACAAGGAGCTCCTTAAGGACGAAAGCATTGATGCAGTTGACATCTGCACACCCAACTACCTTCACTCAATTATTGCAGTTGATGCCTTTAAGGCAGGCAAGCACGTTTTGTGCGAGAAGCCCGATGCAATTGACGTAACCGAGGTGCTTAAAATGAAAAATGCCGCTGATGAGGCAGGCAAGGTGCTTATGGTTATCAGAAACAACCGTTTTGCAACTGCTTCACAGTATGCAAAGAAGTTTGTTGATGATGGCAAAATGGGTGAAATCTACTGCGGTCGTTGCGGTTGGCAGCGTCGTCGCGGTATCCCCGGCAAGGGTGGCTGGTTCACAACAAAGGCTCAGTCAGGTGGCGGTCCCCTTATTGACCTTGGAGTTCATATGATTGACCTTGCAGTATGGCTCATGGGCAACCCCACTCCCGTTGCAGT
>JAGBTL010000168.1 GCA_017631355.1 Clostridia bacterium | reverse complement strand
TTTGCGGATTTCCTTTACCAGAACCCAGAAATCTGTGTTTTCTTTTGCAATAATCGACGGGTTTGTGGTAACACCTGCAAGGGGATAATACTCATTGCAGTGTTTTATTGCGTCTAAATCCGCCGTATCCAGAATATAAAGCATTTGTGATAGTGCCTCCTGTCAATTTTTAATAAGTCTTATTAAACAAAACCACAATAGGGGCGGATATTATCCGCCCATATTCGTGTCATCTGAGATACTTCTCATCTTATAGTTATCTTTTTGCGGTCTGGACTTTTTTCAGCCCTTGCTATTCAACAACCTCGATGTCAAGAAGGTTACATACTTCCTTAACCTTTTCAACATAGTCGCCGAATATCATAATAACGTGCTGACCCGGAACCTTGTCAAGATATTCAACAAGGGGAAGCTCAAGTTCGAGAAGAGCAGCAGGGAAATCGGGAGTTGGTTCTTCCCAGCCGAATTCTGTCCACTTTGGATTGGGCTTGGTTGTACCGTGCTGCAGGAACATTTTGAATTTGCCGTTGTCGCAGAAGAATCTGCCGTATGTAACTTCGCCGGTCTTAAGCTTTGAAACGTTGCTGATACCTGTGTTGTATTCACCAAGCTGAGCTGACTTGATTTCAAAGTCGCCGTCGATGAAGTCACGGGGAATAAATCCGCAAACACCAACTAAAACAGAATTGTCAAACACCTCGTAATGCTCAACAATTGCTGAGGTATTGCCTGAAACCGTTGAGAGAATAATGCTTGTAACAAGACCGTAAGCATCACATTCACAGATAACAGAAACATCCTTGTCAGCAAGAAGCGACTGTGCAAGACAGGGGTTAAAGCCAAGCTTTGTAATACCGTCAACACACTTAACGGCAATTGCATCAAGCTGTCTGCCGTCTGCCTGGTCCTTCATTGCAAGGTAAAGTCTTGTTACCTTTTCAAGAGGCTCGTCAGCAATAACGTTCTGTGCCTTTGTGGTGCTTCTTATCCACTCCATTGTTTCCTTAACTCTGTCTTCAGGGAAGGCATTCATAAGGTCAGCAATGATGTAACCGTCGTAGTTTTCAATATCAATACCAATCTTTTTGCAAAGAGCAGTCTTGTCGTATGAAAGGGGATAAAGACCCATATCAGCATAACCGATAAGACCGATACGTGCTGCGCGAACACGCTTTGCACAGCTTACTGCGTGGATGTAATCAGCAACCTGATCATATGCGTGAGGAGCATTGGGTTCTTCCATAATTATTTTGTACTTGAAGCCAAATTCCTTTGCAACAGGAATAAAGCCTGTAATACCCGCACCTGCAGCAGGAGCGTGAAGCTTGCCTGTCTTGTCAGTGAAGCCGCCGATACCCCAGATAAGAACGGGAACATCACGGAAGTTTTTGAGAACGTGCATAATGTTGATTGTAATATGCCACGAAACAAACTTTGCGATAAAGAGGTCAACCTTCTGGTCCTTAATAGCCTCTGCAACCTTTTCAGCATCGCTGAAGTTCATAATTTTGTAGCATCCAAGAAGGTTACAATCCATCTTTGCAACTTCTGCATCAATTTCCTTAATGATTACATCAAGATATTCCTGCGGATACTGCTGCTCGCCAACGCTGAGCATTACAACATTTGCTTTTGTCATGTTTTTCATAATAATTTCATCTCCTTTTTATATTTAAAACACAGACTTTAACGCCTGATAAAGTTCTTTATATTTGTTATAAGCCTGGTCATAAACGTCTTTTAATTCTGCAACAGGCATAATATCCTTTGACTCAGCATCAACACTTTCAAACGCTTCTTCAACCGAAGAATACTCTGAAACTGCCACCGCACCCAAAATTGCGGCACCAAGTGCAGTTGTTTCGCTGTAACCATTGCGAACAATCTTTTTGCAGCAAACAGATGCCTTAATTTCGCCCCACAATGGACTTGACGAGCCACCGCCAAGGGATTTAATTTCAGCAACCTCAACGCCCTGAGTTTCAAGAACCTCAATATTTTCACGAAGCATATACGCAATTCCTTCAAGAACGCTGCGGCACAAATCCTTCATATCGGTTGCAAGGGTAAGTCCAAAGAAGCAACCCGTTGCCTCGGGGATTTCGTTAGGAGCATTCTTGCCCGAGAAATGTGGAAGAAGCATAACACCACGGCTGCCCGGCTGTGAAAGCTTTGCCATTTCGTCAATAAGGAAGTACGGTGAAACATCCTCGGCATTGGCTTTTGCCACAAGCTCTCCTGCTACTGTGTCCTTAAACCATTTAAGAACAACCCCTGCAGTATTGCAAAATGGCATATACATAAACTTGTCATTAAAATGCTTGTAAATGGTAATAGGCTTTGAAAGGTCAAACACGGGTTTTTCAACCGTTGCACCAACAACAAGAGCAGTACCCGTTGTTTCGGTAACAACACCCTCGCAGAAGTTGCCTGCACCAATCGCCGAAGAAATCTGGTCCATAGCACCGGTAACAACTGCCGTATCACAGCAAAGACCACATTCTCTTGAGGCATCAGTTGAAACCTTGCCCACAATCTCACCGCAAGGGAGAACCTTGGGCAGTTTTTCAATATCAATGCCGCCCACTCTGAGAGCCTCGTCAAAGAAACAATCCTCAACAATGTTGTACCAGCAGGTGGATGAAACCAGAGATTTTTCGGTAACAAACTCGCCCGTAAGACGCATAATAAGGTAATCCTCAAGCAAGAGGAATTTATATGTAGAATTATAAAGCTCGGGCATATTCTCCTTTATCCACATAAGCTTTGCAAGGGGAAGTGCCCCGTCAATACCACAAAGGCCAGTCTTATGATAGATTTTTTCAAGACCAAGCTTTTCAAGAAGAAGCTCTGCTTCCTTTGATGCCCTTGCATCAAGCCAGATGATTGCGCGGCTTAAATGGTTGCCGTTTTTATCAACGGGAACAAACGTCTCGCCCTGAGTTGTAAATGTAAGGCTTTTGATTTCATTAACATCAATGCCTGAATTTTTAATAGATTTTATACATCTGCAAAAGGTTTCGTAATACACCTCTGCACCAAGCTCAACGAAGTCCTCCTGCGGGTAAAGCAGGTCGTATTCATAGCTCACCTTGCAAAGCTGTTTAAAATCCTTGCCAAAAAGCACACACTTCATCGAAGTTGTGCCCACATCAAATGACAGAAACACAGCGTATCGCCTCCTGTTTAAAATTAAGCTTTCAACACATCTGTATAAGTTACTTCAATTATACCATTCGCCATATAAAAAGTCAACCCCCGATTAGAGTTAACCGGGGGTTTTTATGTGTTTTTTGCAAACAGTGAAAAAAGTTTATAAACTCTCATATTTTCATATATTCTTAAAAAATATGTTTTTTTACAGTATCAAGAAATCCCCGACAACCTCTGCTCACATCCTCCCAGGTCTTGTCAAAATCCCCCGTGTACCACGGGTCGGCAACATCGCCGGGACAATCGGTGTGGTCAAGGAGAAGTGACACCTTTTTCTGCGGGTCATCTCCCACAAAACGGGTCATATTGCGAAGATTGAACCTGTCCATTGCAATTATATAGTCAAAATACTCATAATCACTCTTTGTCATCTGCCGTGCAGTTTTGCCCATGCAGGAAATGCCGTGCTCAGCAAGCTTTTTCTTTGCAGGCGGATAAGCCGTCTCACCAAGAGCCTCGGTACTGGTTGCACATGACGCAATTTCAAACTTGTCGGCAACGCCGGCTTTTTTTACCATATCCCGAAGGACAAATTCCGCCATAGGACTGCGGCAAATATTTCCGTGACAAACAAACAGAACCTTAATCATAGCTTACAGAACCAGTGACGGTGCAGTATACGCTCTTGCCGCAAGCTCGCTGTTGAGCATATAAAGGCTCTTGGGGTCTGAACCGAAAAGCTCCATCTTGGTAATCATATCGTTGGCATTGGTTTCTTCCTCGCCCTGCTCCTTTACAAACCAGTCAAGAAACTGCATGGTGCGGAAGTCCTTTACATCATATGCCGCCGCATATATGTCATTGATGAGCGAGGTAACATATTCCTCGTGCTCAAGACCCGCCTTAAGAACAGTCATATCGCTGTCCAACACCTTGTCAGGCTTTGCGATTGCTTCAAGAGTAACCTTTTCGTTGTTGTTCTGCAAGTAGCGGTAAAACAGCATTGCGTGGTCTCTTTCCTCCTGAGCCTGAATGTAACACCAGTTTGCAAAACCATCAAGACCTCTTTCCTCAAAATAATTTGAGAAATCAAGGTAAAGGTATGCC
>JAGBTL010000167.1 GCA_017631355.1 Clostridia bacterium | reverse complement strand
TTCGGCAGTTTCAACAGGCTCGCAGATTATAACAACCCTCACAAACCTTATTGTCAGCTTTTCAATGGGCATAACCGTTGCCGTTGGTCAGCGCATAGGGCAGAAAAAGCTTGATGATGCAGCTCAGACAATCGGCACAGGTATTGTGATTTTTGCAATAGCAGGCGTGGTGCTTGCAGGTGTAAGCCTGTTGGGTGCCCCCGCTCTGGCAGGAATTATGCAGGCGCCCGAGGAAGCCTTTGCACTTACCGCAGATTACATAAGAATATGCGGTGCAGGCTTTGTTGTAATATCTGCTTACAACCTACTCGGAAGCGTTTTCAGAGGTCTTGGCGACTCCCGAACACCCCTCATTGCCGTGGGAATTGCCTGTGTGTTCAACATAGCAGGCGATCTGCTGTTTGTTGCAGGCTTTAATATGGGTGCGGCAGGTGCTGCCCTTGCAACCGTTATGGCACAGCTTATCAGCGTTGTATTATCCCTCCTGATGATTCGTAGAGCACAGCTCCCATTTGAATTCAACAAATCCTACGTAAGGCTGAAAAGATTTTTTGCCGCTGTTATTGTGCGAATCGGTACGCCCATAGCGTTGCAGGAATTCCTTGTAGGAAGCTCGTTCCTTGTGCTACTTGCAATTGTAAACCAGCTTGGGGTTACTGCATCGGCAGGTGTAGGCGTGGCACAGAAGGTGTGCACCTTTATAATGCTTGTGCCCATATCCTTTATGCAGTCAATGACCGCCTTTGTGGCGCAGAATCACGGTGCAGGACTTATGCACAGGGCACAGAAAACCCTGAAAACAGGCGTTATAGTTTCCTTTGTGTTCGGTGTGGCAATGTTCCTTATAACCTTCTTCCGCGGCGATTTGCTTGCATCGGTTTTCTCACACGATGCCGATACAATATCAGCCGCATGGGACTACCTGAAGGCTTATGCAATTGACTGCCTGAACACCTGCTTCCTGTTCTGCTTTATCGGCTATTTCAACGGAATTGAAAAAACAAAGTTCGTTATGCTGCAGGGACTTTGCGGTGCATTCCTTGTGCGAATCCCCTTTGCACTGCTCATGCAGCAGATAGGAAACAACTCGCTTTTCCTGATAGGAATGTCAATACCCTGCTCAACTGTACTACAGATAGCAATGTGCTTTATCGGCTATTTCTATTTCAAGAAAAAACACGTGGCAGCAGAAAATGAAATTCCACAACAGCCACAGAGCATGTAAAAGCTTATAAAAACAAAAAGGAACAGACTCTGTCTGTTCCTTTTTTGTAATTTATAGTTCGGAGAAAGCCTTACCTTGCAAGCGGTAATTCCTCTGTTCTTACAGTTTCGCCATTGCTGTCGGTGAAAACAATTTCAATTTTCTCATCACCAAAAACATAGCCGCAGCCTGCAAAATAAACAGGCTTATCCTTTTTGATTTTGCTGCCGATAACAACAGGACAAAGGCTACCGTTGGTGTTCCATTCGGTGTTTTCGGGGTAATAAACGTTGAGCTCGTGTGCGTGACCGCAAATCATAACGTCGGGCTTAACATTCTCTCTGAGGAGCCTTGACCATTCAGCAAAAATATCCTGTTCAATGTCAAAGGGTGGGCTGTATCTGTGAACAAAGGCGTTGTGGGAAATAACAAGCCTGTGCTTCACACCCTCTGATGCATATTCTTTTTCTTTATTTTCAATTATCTCCTTAAGGAAGTCGGTCTGACGCTCCCTGAAGCAATGACAGGCAACTGTCCAGCCGTATTCAGCGTGGTCGTCGGTCTTATCCTCACCGCAGTCAAGCAGAATGCCCCAGATATTTCCTATACGGAAGCTGTAATAGGTATTGCCAAGGTGTGTGGGTGTGTAATCGCAAAATTTTTCCGCGTAGTTGCCCCTTAAATCGTGGTTTCCCCTTGAAAAAATAGTGGGCTTTGCTCCACCTGTCAGGCGTGAGCAAATTTCATATATATTCATAAACTTGGTGGGGTCGCTGCTATCCTCAATAACGTCACCGTTCAGAATCAGAAAATCAATGGTGCCAAATGCCTCTGCCGCCCTTATGGGCTCCTCAACGTTACTGTGGGCATCGGCAATATGATAAGCTCTGACGTTGCTTTCGGGGACAGGGTAGAATTCATACACCCTTTCAACAACACTTCTGGTTTTTGAAAAATATGCTTTTCTTTTGATAATGGGGCGTATGCAAACCGTGTATTCCTTCGCTCTGTCAAGGTCTGCTGCAGGCACCTTAACCTTGTGGATAGTGTTCCTTGAGCACATAATGCCGTTTGACTCGTCATAGTAAACCTTGTCGCCAACCTTAACAAAGAAAAGGCAGGCCTTTTCACAGGGCATCATAATCTGATAATATTTGTCAACTGCAAAAACCGCAGGGTCGTGCTTAAAATATTCGCTCATATAAAATCTCCTCGCCTTATTTCAATTCATTTAACCAACGAAATATTCGTTCAGCAAATCAAGTGTAAGCTCATCAACTATCCGCACCGTTAGGGTGAAAGGAATTATCCGAACCGTGTTTTCTACAGGCGGATTTCCGTTCATCCTGCGTTAAAATACTCGCCAATCCGTCAGGATTAGCTGCGTTTTTGCCTTGTCTGACCAAAAATCCGTACTGTAGAAAATCT
>JAGBTL010000166.1 GCA_017631355.1 Clostridia bacterium | reverse complement strand
TTAAAAGTAAAACCCTATCCGTCCCTTCGGGGTCAGGTCCATCAGGCGACAGGCTCTTTTCAGTGCCTGTTCTGATATCGTCAAAGGAGGGAGCCCCCTGTAAGGGCATAAGAGTCTGCCACAGCTCGTTTACCTGCTCGATTTTGGAAAAGAATCTGTGACCACCGATATCCATTCGGTTGCCGTTGTGAGTTGCGGTGCGTGAAATGCCGCCGATAAAGTCACCTTCCTCCAATATGAGGGGGATTATATCTGTTGTTGTCAACAGTTGATAGGCGGCGGTAAGTCCTGCAGGACCTGCACCGATTATTATGGCTGTTTTGGGTGACATAAAATTACTCCTTTGCAGTAATTTTTAAATGTTATAATAATTCCCTTGCAAATAATCCGTTAGTTTTTTTGCCTGTAAGGGATTGTGATTTTCGGCAGATATTGAATATTTTTTCACACTCCTCCTTGGACTCTGTGGTGAAAAACAGAGTGCAGAAGTGCAGGGCTGAAAGCCTTTTATCGCCGATATATAACGGAACGCTGTTGTGAAGAACGGAATATTCCTTATTATGGCACAAAACAGGGAATTGTATTCCCTTTCTGTCCGTAAGCGTGGTGCTGCCGTTGCAGTCTGCACAACCGTCAAAGCCCTTTTGCGGACAAGCTCGCATATACATTATGGGAAGATAGCCGTAAATAATTGCGCCTCGTCTGACGTTGCTGCCAATGCTGCTTATAGACCGTTCCGAAAGCTCAAATGAAAGTGTTACGTCCTCAACGCCCATTGCAGCATATTCCTTCAATGCTATGGTGTTGGTTACGTTAAGTCCGCTTCCGCCGCAGACGGATAAGCCTGCTTTTTTGAGCAAGGCAATGCCGCCGATATTTCCTGTGATTCCTTTTGTGAAGCCTGCTTCCTTAAGCGTTTTCAAATCGGTGAGAAGCTTTTCCTCGCTTTTAGGGTAAATCAAAGCAGGTAATTCAATAACGATTTTATCTGCGATAGCCTTAAGCTCGTCAACGTGCGCTGAAATTTCCTCAATGGGCAGAATAATCTGCTCTGCCTCGGTGAGAGCAGGGGAGAATTGCGCGTAGGAATTGAGCCTTACCCTGTAGGATGGCATACCTGAATGGCAGCGGCTTTCTGCTTCAGGTGGGGCTTTATCAAAAATCTCGTAACGTGGGAGAGTCAGCTTGCTTTCTAACGCCTCAACACCCTTGCGACGAAGTCCGTTAATGGCTGATGCAGAAAGGGTAAGGCTATGGTCGTTAGAAAAGGTGAAGCTGTCAATGTAAAATGACGTATCACCTAATTTGGATACGTTTCGTAATGCAATTTCATAGGGCAATGGTGCGTTTCTCGGTACCTCGGCCACGTCACCCTCAACGGTTACTGTCCTGCCGTCGGCAGAAAGCCTGAGCGTGGAAGGGGCGTCGGACAGTAGGGTAAGCTCAGCCTGCAACGGTAAGGGATGTATATCGTTTTTGTAGCTTGCTTCAAGCTCCTTGAGAACACCCTGTGCAGAGGTAACGTCGTCCTTTACACGGTAGCCGAACATATCAAGAGCTCGTTTGCCCTTTAAGTATCCGTCTGTAAAGCCGCTTCGTGAAAACACGGAGCGCAGAGTTTCTTTGTCATAGCTGTTGCCTGATAGCGCATTTTTAAGGCATGATACTGCAGCGGCAACGTACTCGGGGCGCTTCATTCTGCCCTCTATTTTAAAGGAGTTTACTCCCATATCTGCAAGCGCACTTATACTGTCAAGGTATGACATATCCTTAAGAGAAAGGGCATATTCTCTGCCGTGCTGTGATACCCAATTAAGGCGGCAGCCTTGGGCACAAAGTCCTCTGTTACCGCTTCTTTCACCAAGCATAGCAGAAAGGTAGCAGTTACCTGAGGCGCCCATGCAATGAGCACCGTGAACAAAGACCTCAAGCTCCGCATTTACACTTTGCCGTATAAGCCTGAATTCATCAAGGGAAAGCTCGCGGGCAAGAACAATACGTGAAAAGCCCATATTCTCAAGCACCTTGGCTCCTGCCGCATTGTGCACAGCCATTTGTGTGGATGCGTGCAGGGGCATAGCGGGGCAAATTTCTTTGACAGCCCTTGCAGTTGCCAAATCCTGCACAATTACACCGTCAGCATTGCTTCCGGCAATAGCTGTGACGGTGTGGTAAAGGTCGTTGAGCTCTCTGTCAAAAATCAAAGTGTTAAGGGTTACGTATACCTTAACGTTCCTTAAGTGACAGTAGTCAACGGCTTCTTTTAAATTGTCGGCTTCAAAGTTGTCAGCGTTGCGACGGGCATTAAAGCTGCCTGTGCCGAGATATACTGCATTTGCACCGCATCTGACAGCGGCGTAAAGCTGCTCTCTTGCGCCGACAGGGGCAAGGATTTCGCAATTTGTCATAAATCAAATATCCGTAATAATCTTTTCTTTTTGTGTGCGTACTCTTAAAATATCGCCCTGCTTAACGTCTGCAGTACAGTCAAGCGTGAGTATTTCCTGTGGGTGACAGGCGGTTTCACAGAGCTCGTTGTTTTCGTTATATATTCCTGTACAGGTGAAGGACATACCAAATGAATTGGGTGAGAGAACCTCAATGTTGTCGCCTGT
>JAGBTL010000165.1 GCA_017631355.1 Clostridia bacterium | reverse complement strand
TCAACACAGCAGGAAAAATATTCCGAGGGAAGTGCATCGTAAAATTCTGCAAACTCCTCACCAAGGCTGCACACGTTGGGTGTTTGCTTTCCTGTAACAGGATCTTTTTTGCCAAACATATTTTCAAGTGCAATTTTCACACCTGCGTTTTTAGCATCATCAAGGAAGGAAAGGTACATTTCAATGTTCTTTTCCTTTTTGCTTTCGGGGAAGAAAACAGGGTGAACAACAATGTTTTCAACCTCCAAAAGACCTGCAATTTCAATTGAACGCTTAATTCTTTCGCGTGTAACCTTGTTGTATTCATCCTCACCCACGCGGATTGTGGGGAAGGGAGCGTGTGCCTGATTAAAGTGTCTGCCGTAGCCTTCTGCAAGCTTTTTCAGCTCAAGCACGTGGCTTTTGTAGGCAGGTGTGTTAAGGATATTGTCAGCATCCTGCATGGCAAACATAGAGTAGTCAATAGCATCAAAGCCTGCCTCACAAATCATTTTAACCGCGGTGAAATCGTCGCAGCGTGCAGATATATACTCGGTCTGTGTTGATAATTTCATTTTCCCACTCCTTTATAATCAGGGCTGATAGGGTACAGGCTTGTGCTCTGTGTTGGATTCTATTGTTATGAAGTTGTTGTGCTCATAATAGTAGCCTGTCATTCGCAGGTTTTTGCAGAATCCGTCAACAGGTGCAAAGAGCTGACCCTTTTCAAGGCGAAGGCAGGGTGCCTCCATTTCATATTCACCGTCCTGTGTAACAACTGTTGCAGAATTTTCTGTGAATTCAGATGTTTTGCCGTAAATACCGATTTTGATTTTGCCCTGTGTTCTTTCAACGTCACCGCCAACAAAGTTAATAAGCTGACCGATTGGAATGTACCAAATTCCGTTAACGTTCTGCGGAAGTGTTTCGCCAACGCACATACCAAGGTCATAGCCCTTGAATTTAAGGCGAGGTCTGTTGTAAACAGGTGCAGGGTCAGGGGGGAAGATGCTGTCGTTATCCTTGTCAATAACGCAGTAGTCCACCATTTTTTCATCCTCAACGTAAGCGGTGAGGGTGCACTTGTTGCCGTCAACGTTGACAATTGAATACATTGAAAGATGCTCCTCGTGAGCATAGGTTTTTGCGTTCCATACCTTGGGAACAACTCTTGTTCCGGGAGGATTTCTGTTGGATGAGCCAAGGTTGTAGTGGACAGTGCCCTCGGAGGGCTTGTCAAAAAGACCCTCGCCACGGCGGGGATATGACCTTGCATAGCTGTGCTCGTGGCCTGAGAACACAATGTCATATTTGTCCATACCATCGCGCAGAGCAGGGTATGTATCGTCATTTTCAATGCAGGGACCTGCATAGCAAACAGGGAAGTGGTGTGTTGCAAACTTCCATGTCTTGTCACACTTGCTCATCTTAAGGAGCCATTCGTTCATTTCCTCGTAGCCGCTTGTGCCAATCATACAGAAGCGTGTGTTGCCGTAGTCAAATGAGTGGTTTGCAATGGGTCTGTCCTCGGGTCCGTTGTGCTCGTAGGAGCCCCAAAGCTGGTGTGTGAAATATTCAGCATATTCTGAATAGTATTTATCCTCTTTTGTGAAGTAGCTTGAAAAGCCCATATCGTCGTGGTTGCCCATACAGAACATAACGGGTGTTGATTCGGCCACGCCCTTAAGACCCTCAAAAAGACCTGTCCATTGAATGTCGGTCTGACCGCAGTTTGTGTTGTCACCTGCAGTAAGGATAAAGTCACATTCGGGGTGGCTTTTGAGCACCTTTTTGAGCACCTCGTTAAGTGATGAATAGTCTGCAGGGGGCTCTGCATCGCCTGCCTGAACGTCAGAAATGCAAAGGAAAGAATACTTTGTGCAGTTCTCAACGGCAGTCTTAAACGTGTAAGCCTCGCTACGGTTAAGGTCATCGCCGCAGGTGTATTCATAGTATGTGCCCGCCTTAAGTCCTTTAAGGTGTGCAAAGTGGAAATGGCTTTCATCCATATCCGTTTCAAAATAGTGCTTTTCAGAGGGTGCTTTGAGCCATTCCTCGGTGCCCTTTTCTCTGTAAAGGGCGTAGCCCTCGTTTACGGAGGTGTCGGTACGCCAACGGATAGCCATTTCGTGGGCAGCGTCACCCTTTATTGAAATCATAATCTGGTCGGGTGTGGGCTGTGAGCCACGGATACCCTTCCATTCTGCTTTTGTTATCATAAAAGCCTCCTCCTTAGGGGGATAAATTATAAAATAAGTTTATCACTTTTTGTCAGTATGAGCAACCATATTTACTCTGTTTTTAAAATATATTTTGTAAGCACGGTATATTCTCTGAAATAAAGGCTGTGGTGGTCAGGTGTTTTTTCACCATATTTTGAGAAAATCTCAGCTGCTTCGGAAAGCGATACCCATCGTGGCTCCATTCCGTGCTCAATTTCTACCGGTGTAAGTGAGCTTTCGCCCTGACCGATTACCTTGCACAAAAAGTAGTGTGCGGTAAAAAGTGTGTCGTCAAAATACTCGTCAACTGTAACAATGGGAGAAATAACTTCAGCCTCATAGCCTGTTTCCTCCCTGATTTCACGGACACAGCATTCCTGAAGAAGCTCCCCCTCCTCAAGTCCGCCACCGGGGCTCATATAGACACCGTTTTTGCTTTCGTAGGACAACAGGATTTTGCCGTCGCGGATAACAATTCCGCGGCAGGCCTCCCTTACCTTGGGTGTTGGCACAGGTGTGTTAAACGTGTTCTGAATAATGCGAGGCATTTCTTTCATAAAACCACTTCCTTATGAAGCTCATATTAACATATACCATAAATTTTCTCAATATTTTTAGGTCAGTATGATACTTTTTATTTGCTTTTCTTTATGGTATAATATCAAAAAATAATTTCACAGAGGTAAACACAATGGCAAAAGGATTTTTTGATCATATAATACACGGCGGTGACTACAATCCCGACCAGTGGATAGACACTCCCGAAATCTGGGATGAGGATATGCGCCTTATGAACCTTGCCCACGTAAACAGTGCCACAATCGGCATTTTTGCTTGGTCAATGATAGAGCCTGAGGAGGGTGTTTATGACTTCAGCTTCCTTGACAGAATTATGGACAAGCTCCACGAAAACGGCAAGGCTGTAATTCTTTCCACACCCTCAGGTGCAAGACCACCGTGGCTTGCTCAGAAGTATCCCGAGGTGCTTCGTGTTGAAGAAAGCGGAATCCGTAACGAGTTCGGTGTAAGGCACAACCATTGCCTTACCTCACCCATTTACAGGGAAAAGGTAAGGAAAATTAACACAATGCTTGCAGAGCGTTATAAAAACCATCCTGCCCTTAAAATGTGGCACATTTCAAATGAATATTGCGGTGAGTGTCATTGTGAGCTTTGTCAGGAGGCATTCCGTGAGTGGCTTAAGGTGAAATATCACAATGATATTGAGGAGCTTAACTTCAAGTGGTGGAACGGCTTCTGGAGTCACAGAATGAACGACTGGTCACAGATAAATTCACCTAAATTCCGCGGTGAAAATCACGTTTCTGCAATGAAGCTTTGCTGGAACAAATTTGTTTCGGACAGCCACATTTCATTTTTTGAAAATGAAATTGCTCCCTTGCGTGAAATTACACCCGATATCCCCATTACCACAAACTTTATGAAGCTTTATGATGGTATTGATTATCAGGATTTTGCAAAGCACCTTGACCTTGTTTCCTGGGATAATTACCCTGCGTGGGATAAGGGCAGAAACGTTGAGGAGGCAACAGATACTGCATTTGTGCACGATGCCTTCCGTTCAATGAAGGAGGGTCAGCCCTTCTTTATGATGGAAAGCACACCATCCCTCGTTAACTGGCACGATGTAAACAAGCTTCCCCGAACAGGTCTGCAGGAGCTTTCCTCAATTCAGGCGGTGGCACACGGCGCAGACAGCGTTCAGTACTTCCAATGGCGCAAGAGCCGTGGCGGTCACGAAAAATATCACGGAGCGGTGGTTGACCATTGCGGCCACGAGAACACAAGAGTGTTCCGTGACGTATCACGCCTTGGTGCAAACCTTGAAAAATTGAGTGACGTTGTTGGTCAGTATTCTGACAGTAAGGTTGCAATTGTTTACGACTGGCAGAACGGCTGGGCAGTAAAGCACTTCTGCGGCTTTAACAATATCAACAGAAATTATGCGGCTGAATGCATTAAATGGTACGAGCCATTTTATAAAAAGGGTATTTCCGTTGACGTTATACCTATGGATGCAGATTTCAGTAAATATGACCTTGTAATTGCTCCGTTTCTTTATATGCTTAAGGAGGGTACTATCGACCGCATTGAAGGCTACGTTAAAAACGGCGGTAATTTTGTTGGTACATACCTTACAGGTATGGTTGATGAGGACGATATGTGTTACCTTGGCGGCTTCCCTGCAGGCAAGCTTAAGGATGTTTTCGGTGTTTGGCAGGAGGAAACCGATTCCTTGCCCGAGGGCATCAGGAATTCTGTTTCATATAATGGCAAGGAATACACGGTTGAGCATATCTGCGATATTATCCACGCTCAGGGTGCAGAGGCTCTTGGTGAATACGGCAAGGATTTCTATAAGAATATGCCTGCGGTAACCAAAAACAGCTATGGCAAGGGCAAGGCTTTTTACGTGGCATTCCGTAATGATGAGGATTTTGTAAGGGATTTCTGCAACGATCTGATTAAGAAATTCTCATTACCCCTTGATGCAAAGCTTACCCTTGATGATGGACTTGTTATGCGTAAGCGTGGTGACGTGATTTTTGTAATGAACTTTACGGATGATGAAAAAACCGTTACACTCGATAAAGAATATAACGATTTGATTAACGGTGAAGCCGTCAGCGGCAGCGTGACAATTGCCCCCTGTAGTTACCTTGTAATTGAGTGATGACAAATACTATGTGTATCGGTCAGGGTACTTCACGTGGTTTGCATCAGTAGTAGAATACGTTAGGAGAGAATATTATGATATTGTCAGATAAAACTTTAATGAAAATGCTTGAGGAAAAGACCTTAGTTGTAGAACCTATTGAAAAAGAACAGATTCAGCCTGCAAGTATTGATGTTCGATTGGGAAATACATTTAGCATTGTTGAAGATACTTCAACAGGTATTATAAATTTAGAAAACGAGATAAAGTATAAGACCATAACAACTGATTCTTACATACTTTTACCAAATCAATTTGTTTTGGCTACAACAATGGAATATTTTGATTTACCCGATGATTTAACTGCATTCGTTGAAGGTAGAAGCTCTTTGGGCAGAATGGGTTTATTTATCCAAAATGCAGGTTGGGTTGACCCCGGCTTC
>JAGBTL010000164.1 GCA_017631355.1 Clostridia bacterium | reverse complement strand
CTGCGGCTGCGAAAGGGAGTTCCTCATTCCCCGCGTTAAGGCAGAGAAAAATATAAAAAAGGTAATCAGGGAGAATACCGATGATTGATAAGCTTACTCACGTTGAAGCAAGGTTTGATAAGGTGAACGACCTGTTGTGTCAGCCCGAAACAGTTTCAGACCAGCAAAAATATGCCGAGCTTATGCGCGAGCTCAAAAACCTCACCCCCATAGTTGAAGCCTTCAGGGAGTATAAAAAGGCGGTTGAGGATGGCGAAGCGGCAAAGCAGATGTTAGGCGAGCATCCTGACAAGGAATTGAAGGAGATGCTTGAAATAGAGGTCGAGGAGTGCAAGGAAAAGGCTCAGGCTCTTCAGGAGGAGCTGAAAATTCTCCTTTTACCCAAGGATCCCAACGACGACAAAAACGTTATCATTGAAATCCGTGCAGGTGCAGGCGGTGAGGAAGCGGCGCTTTTTGCGCACTCACTTTTCCGTATGTATTCAATGTATTCCGAGGGTCGCGGCTGGCACCCCGACGTGCTTTCTGTTAACGAAACAGGTCTTGGTGGTGTTAAGGAAATCAGCTTTATGATTGAGGGCGAGGGCGCCTATTCACGCTTTAAGTTTGAAAGCGGTGTTCACCGTGTACAGCGTGTGCCCGAAACCGAGTCGGGCGGCAGAATTCACACCTCAACCGTAACTGTTGCAGTTCTTCCCGAGGCGCAGGAGGTTGATATTGCCATTGACCCCACAGATTTGCAGATTGATACCTTCCGTTCAAGCGGTGCAGGCGGTCAGCACGTTAACAAAACCGAGTCTGCAATCAGAATAACCCACCTTCCCACGGGCACGGTTGTTGAATGTCAGGATGAACGAAGTCAGCACAAGAACAGGGACAGAGCAATGAAAATTCTCCGTTCAAGGCTTCTTGAGGTTGAACGAGAAAAGCAGAATGCGGAAATTGCAGATGAACGCCGTTCACAGGTTGGTACAGGTGACCGAAGTGAGCGTATCAGAACCTACAACTTCCCGCAGGGTCGTGTAAGTGACCACAGAATAGGTCTTACAATATACAGAATTGAAGCCATAATGAACGGTGACCTTGATGAAATCATTGATGCACTCATTACGGCAGATACAGCAGACAGATTAAAAGAGGATTAAGGAATTGGAAACAATACTTGTGAAAATAACTCCCGAGGACAGCGGGAGTGCATATAAGGATGCCGCACAGCTTCTTAAAGAAAATCAGGTTGTGGGAATCCCCACGGAAACTGTTTACGGCCTTGGCGGTAATGCATTTTCCGAGGAAGCGGTGAAGCGTATTTTTGAGGCAAAGGGACGTCCGCAGGATAATCCCCTTATTGTCCATATTTCAGAGTTTGATGAAATATATGAGCTTGTAAGTCAGGTGCCTGATACTGCAAGGCTTCTTGCAGAAAAATTCTGGCCCGGTCCCTTGACTATGATTCTGCCCAAGTCCGATAAGGTGCCCCTTTGTGTTACAGGCGGTCTTGGTACTGTTGCGGTAAGGTGTCCGTCACATCCTGTTGCCAACAGACTTATAAAGGAAACAGGTTTACCCATTGCGGCACCGTCTGCAAACCTTTCAGGCAAGCCCAGCCCCACAAGGGCAAGCCACGTTTACAGCGATATGAACGGCAGAATTCCTATGGTTATTGATGGCGGTGATTGTGCGGAGGGTGTTGAGTCAACAGTTATAACGCTTGCCACACCCGTGCCCAAGCTCCTAAGACCCGGCAATATAACCATTTCACAGCTGCGTCAGGCTCTCGGTCAGGTGGATGTAGATGACGCTGTGCTGAATCCGTTAAAAAGCGGTGAAAGAGTTTCTTCACCCGGTATGAAGTACAAGCATTATTCACCCGATGCGGATATTGTTGTGCTTTGCGGTGAGTATAAGGCTTTCTGCGACTACGTTAATCAGCGCAAGAGCGATGATACCTACGCCATGGTTTTTGATGGTGAGGGTGATGGTCTTGCGGTGCCCTGCATTACATACGGCACAAGTGGCAATTACAAGGAGCTTTCACACGCCTTGTTTGATTCGCTGCGACTGCTTGACGAAAAGGGCGCCAGGGTCTGCTTTGTAAGGTGTCCTGACCGCAGCAATGACGATAACCTTGCGGTACTTAACAGACTTTTGCGCGCCGCATCATTCAAGGTTGTTGAGCTTTGACCGCTCTTTGAGGTGTATTTATGAAAAAACTTGTAGGTCTTACAGGCAAAACAGGTGCAGGTAAATCAACAATAAGTAAATATTTGCAGGAAAAAGGCGCATACATTATTGATGGGGACGTTGTTGCCCGTCAGGTTCTTGTTGAGGATAAATGCCTTCTTCCGCGCTTGTGCGAAGCATTTGGTGATATTCTTAACGCTGACGGCACACTTGATAGAAGGGCGTTGGCGCGCGAGGCTTTTTCAACACCTGAAAAAACCGCGTTGCTTAATTCACTTATGCACCCCGCAATAAACGATTTTATTCACAAGCAGGCTGAAGCGGCTTTTGAAAAATGCAACGTGGTTGTTGTGGATGCTGCAGCAATTATTGAGTCGGGCTTTGCAGATGAGTGTGATGTTATGATTGTTGTGCACGCTCCTGCCGAGGTGAGAAAGGCGCGTATTATGGCCCGTGACAATATGTCTGAAAAGGATGCCCTTGTTCGCATAAACGGACAAAAGGATGATGATTTCTACCTTTCCCGTGCGGATTACGTTGTCCGAGCCTACGAGCCCTTTGATTACAAGGAAGAGCTTGTGTCTGTTGTAAAGGAGCTTTTTGGTTGATAATCAGACTGACTGAAAAAACTAAAGCAATAATGTTGCTATTGCTATTGGCAGCATTTTTAGTTATAATATTATATAACTCTGTTCTGCTAGTGCTGAAAACAGTTTACCCTGTTTCTTATTCAGCGCAGGTGGAGCAAAGTGCACAGGAATACGGCGTTGACGTGAGCCTTGTTTATGCGCTTATTGAAGCTGAAAGTGATTTCAACAAGGATGCTGTTTCAAGCGTGGGCGCCAAGGGTCTTACACAAATTTTGCCCGAAACCTTTAAATGGCTGCAGGGCAAAACAGGTGAAAGCCTTTCAGAGGATGCGCTTTTTGAACCGGAGGTTTCGGTTAAATATGGCACATATCTGCTCAGTATTCTCCAAAATGAATTCGGCAACACGGAAGCTGCGGTTGCGGCATATCACGCAGGCATCGGCAAGGTTCATCAATGGCTTGAAAATCCCGAGTATTCCGACGATGGAGTAACTCTTAAGTATATTCCCTATGATGATACACGCGCCTACGTTGATAAGCTGATGCGCACCCGTGATATCTATGTCAATTTATATAACTTAAATCAACCCGAAATGGAGGAAATAAAAAATGCCAACAGTTGAAGAAATGAAAAAGGATTTGTTTTATAATCCTCAGCACGCATCCAAGGTGTGTGACGATAGCGTAAGGGAGAGTGCAGATGCCTTTGCAGAGGGCTACAAAACCTTCCTTGATAATGCAAAAACAGAGCGCGAGGCAACTGCAGTCATTCTCGCAGAGGCACAGTCACGTGGCTTTGTTGAGTTCTGCGCAGACAAAAAGTATGCTGCAGGTGACAAGGTTTACTTTGTTAACCGTGACAAGTCAATTATTCTTGCAGTTATCGGCAAAAAGTGCATTTGCGAGGGCGTGAAGATTGCGGCAGCGCACATTGATTCACCCCGACTTGACCTTAAGCCCAATCCTCTTTATGAGAGCGATGAGCTTGCACTTTTCAAAACACACTATTACGGTGGCATCAAAAAATATCAGTGGGTTGCAATTCCTCTTGCACTCCACGGTGTTATTATCAAGGCTGACGGCACAAGCGTTGAGGTTAAAATCGGTGAAGAGGCAGGCGAGCCTAAGTTCGTTATCTCCGACATTCTTCCCCACCTTGGCGCAGAGCAGAGCAAGCGTACACTTTCCGAGGGCATTCAGGGCGAGGAGCTCAACGTTATTGTTGGCAGCCGTCCCTTTAAGAGTGACGAGGGTAGTGAGCTTGTAAAGCTTAATATTCTCAAAATCCTTAATGAAAAATACGGCATAACAGAGGCTGATTTCCTCAGTGCAGAGCTTGAGGTTGTTCCTGCATTCAAGGCAGATGATATCGGCTTTGACAGAGGTCTTATCGGCTCTTATGGTCACGATGACCGCGTTTGTGCTTATCCTGCAGCAATGGCAGCCTTTGACGTTGTTGACCCTGATTACACAGCAATTACAGTTCTCACAGATAAGGAAGAAACAGGCTCTGATGGTAATACAGGTCTGCAGTCCTCTTATCTTGAATATTTCATCAATGACCTTGCAAGGGCAAATGGTGTTGAGGGCTACAGAGTGCTTTCAAAGAGCGAGTGTCTTTCAGCAGACGTTAATTCTGCTTATGACCCCACCTTCAATTCTGTTTTTGAAAAGAACAATACGTCATTCCTTAACAGGGGTGTTGTTATAACAAAATATACAGGTGCTCGCGGCAAGAGCGGTACAAGCGATGCTTCAGCCGAGTATATGGGCAAAATCAGACGTATGCTTGACGAGGATAACATTGTTTGGCAGATTGGTGAGCTTGGCAAGGTTGACGCAGGTGGCGGCGGAACAGTTGCAAAATACATTGCAAACCTTAACGTTGACGTTGTTGACCTTGGTGTTCCCGTTCTTTCAATGCACGCTCCCTATGAGGTTATTTCAAAGTTTGACCTCTATATGGCATACCGTGCATTCAAAAAGTTCTTTGAGCAATAATCGTAAAAAGGTGTTTACAATGAAAGTGAATTTTAGATTAGCTTCTCTTTTGCTTGCGCTTTCTGTGCTGCTGTGCTCTCTTTCAATCACAGTCTTTGCCGAGGATGACACGGTGCTCCTTGGTGACGTTGACGGCAACGGAAAGGTGAACACGCAGGATGCACGTGAAATTCTCCGTATGGCAAGCTATATATCACAGCCCGATTTTGCTACTGCTGATATGGATTCCGACGGCGTGATTTCAATTAGCGACGTTATGCTTGCACTTGAAAAGGCAAGTAACGTTGGTGGCGTGGATATACCCGATGCAAACGGTCAGAATTATCTTTCAGACTCTGCAAGCAACGAATTCATCAAGCTTATTTCATCAAAATACGGCGTTGATTCAAAGGCGCTCGTTGCAATTTATTCTGTGCCCGATTCAGGCACTAACTACGTGCTTCAGTTCAAGAAAAGCCTTGTAGGCAGTACTTATAAAAAGAGCCCCGACAATCTTGAAAGGGTTTACCACATCGGTGCTGCACCCGAGCGCGTTATAAGCTATACAAACGGCAAGCTCCTTCTTGGAGACCACTATAACTGCGAGGCGGCAGAGGGTGTGCTTGTGTTTAACCTTGTTAAAACAACAGTAATGGAGCAGTATCCTGATTACTTTGAGGGCGTATAAGGGTTTGCAATTTGCTGCAATTTGTGTTATTGTTACCGAAGTACAACAAAATTGTTAAAGGTGGATATTATGGAAAACAAAGAAAAATTTGTCTCTCCCACAATATATAAGGTTGCAAGACCTTTCCTGAAGGCGTTGTTTTATTTCCTTTTTCAGCCACGTATCAAGGGTAAAGAGAATATACCCAATGAGGGTGGAGCTGTAATTGCAGGTAACCACGTTTTTGTTTTTGACCCTGCACTTATAGGCTCTTGCACCAAAAGGTGTGTGCACTTCCTTGCAAAGGCAGAAATATACAACACAAAGTTTATAAGCTATCTCATGACAAAGGCGGGTATGATTCCCGTTCACCGTCAGCGCAAGGACCATGCTGCATTGGAGGCCGCTGAAAATTACCTTAAGGAGGGTGCACTTATTGCACTTTTCCCCGAGGCTACAATTATCAAGCCCGAGGGTGTGCGAATTCTTCCCTTCAAGATGGGTGCAATCAAAATGGCTTATGATACTAAGGTGCCGATTGTACCTGTTTCAATCAATGGTAAGTATATACCCATTTTCGGCAGATTGCAGATAGTTGTTCACAAGCCTTATTACATCGAGTCCGATGACCTTGAGGCTGAGCGTGAAAAGCTTGTGCAGATAATCTGCGGCGGACTTAACCCTCCGCTCAAAGAGGGCGAAAGAATCGTGGCATATGATAAGGATGATACAAAGAAATAACGTTAAACGGACACGTCAAGGGATTTTGGCGTGTCCGTTTGTATATTTGGTGTTATATTGGTAACAATAGTATTAATTTACAATTTGTTCACAAAAAACATTTCACATTTTGCACTTCTTAATTGTATTATTTATGTGAGGGGAGTTTCCCTTGTGATTTTCGGGCAAAGAGGTGATTATCTTGCAGAAAAAAGAAAAAACCTTTGAAAGTGAATATATAAAGGTGCTTGTTGATAAGTACAGTAATATGATTTTCAGAATCTGCTACGGTGTGCTTTGCAACAGGGACGATGCAGAGGATGCCCTGCAGGACACCTTTTTGAAATACCTTACCAAATCGCCTGAATTTCAGGATGAAGAGCACGAAAAGGCGTGGCTGATAAGGGTGGCAACCAACATAAGCAAGAATATGTCCATTGTCCGCTACAAACGGAAAACGGTGGATGGTGCGGAGCTTGTGGATATGGGTGTCAGCTATGAGGACAAATATGTTTTTGAAGCAATCTCCGAGCTGCCTGTGAAGCTTAAAATTGTAATGATGCTTTACTACATAGAGGGTTATTCGGTAAAAGAGGTTTCAAGGATAATATCTGTTTCCGAGGATGCAGTAAGAAAGCGCCTTCAGAAGGGGCGCGAGCTGCTTAAGGTGAAAATTGAAAGGAGTAATCGTGATGACGTTTGAAAAGAATTATTATGTAGATGAATATAAGCGTGTTATGGATAACCTGAAGGTCAGCGAGGACAGAGTTTCCTTGCTTGCGGAAAATATTGAGGCGAAGGCAATCAAAGCAAAGGACGAAAGAAAAAAACAGCTGCTGATATCATCTGCTCTTGTGGCAGGTATTGGTGCAGGTCTTGTTGTATATAAGATAAAGAAAAGGTAATTTGAAATGAAAAATCGCAGTAATTCACCTGTGCTGTATATGGCGCTGCGACCCTTGGCGGTAGCGTTGTTCAGGGTGATTTTCAGACCCTGCGTTAAGGGTAAGGACAATATACCCGCAGATGGTGGCGCGGTTCTCGCAGGCAATCACGTGTCTTGGTGGGATTGCTTTATGGTAATGGCGGGAACAAGTCGCTGCATTCATTTCCTTGCTAAAAAGGAGATTTTCAGCACGTGGTTTACAAGGCATTTCTTTAACAGCGCAGGGCTCATTCCTGTTAATCGACAGTCAAAGGATCACGATGCGCTTGTTGCGGCAAAAGAATATCTGAAAAACGGAGCTATAATCGGTGTTTTCCCTGAAAGCACCACCATAAAGCCTGAGGGAGTAACGTTTCTTCCCTTTAAAATCGGTGCGGTGAAAATGGCGTCGGATACAGGCGTTCCGATTATTCCGTTCACTATCAGCGGCAGATATAAATTATGGGGCAAAAGGGTGGAGATTGAGTTCCATGAGCCTGTGTATATAACAGGCTCAAACTTGGCGGAGGAGAATGAAAAATTACGAGAAAGGGTTATTTCAAAGTATAAGTATGAAGCCTGTAATTGATTTGAACAAATATCCTATAACAAAAAATCCGCTTTATCAGTTTATTGATAACGATGCTCAGATGGGCTTTCGCGTACCTGACGTATCAATGTTTGGTATGCTTAAAATTTCTGCGGAGGGTCACCCCGACGCCTTGGCCTATGAATATTACGGCGCCAAGTGTACCTATGCCGATATTGTAAAAAGGATTGAATATATTTCAAACGCTTACTATGAAATCGGTGTGCGCAAGGGCGAAATTGTTACCGTGCTTATGGCAAATACCCCCGAGGCTGTTCTTACCATTTATGCACTTAACAGAATCGGTGCGGTTGCTAATATCGTTCACCCCTTGTCAGGTCAGGAGGAAATAAAGCACTACATCAACAGCTCGGACAGTAAGGTGCTGCTGTGTATGGATATGTGTGTGCCCAAAATAAAAAATATCGTAAATGAAACAGACCTTAACAGAGTTATTGTTGCTTCTGCGGGTGAATCAATGCCTGTTGCCCTTAAAACGGCATATTCATTTACAAATAAGAATAAAAAGCATTTCCCTAAGGAAGATAAGCGCTTCATTGGGTGGAGCCGCTTTGTTAAAAATGTAAAAACGCGTGTTAAGGAGTATCTCCCTACAGGGGATGATAACGACGAGGCTTGCGTTATCCTTCATAGTGGCGGTACCACAGGTACACCCAAGGATATTATGCTTTCAAACAGGAATTTCAATTCCTTCAGTATGCAGGCAATTATCACCCTTAGTGACGTTAGCGTGGGCGATAAAATTCTTGCCATTCTGCCGATTTTCCACGGCTTTGGTCTTGGTGTGTGCGTTCACGTAAGCTTTTGATTCGGTGCCTGCTCCGTGCTCATTCCGTTGTTTGATTCCAAAAAGTTTGGCAGCATTCTG
>JAGBTL010000163.1 GCA_017631355.1 Clostridia bacterium | reverse complement strand
TTCCATATTACCGACAGAAAAAGCACCCACGGCTCTGCCTTGTTCATCTGCACGGATTATTAATTCTTTTAGTGTTACGATTGACATACATTCACCCGATTTTATGGTATAAATATTAATATAAATAAATATACAACAATATTAAAAACAAATCAATGAAAAGTGCGTTGTTTACCTATAAAAAATAGCTGTCAAATATTATGTAAAATGACCAAAAAGCACACTATTTTTCTTAAAATAAAAAAATAACGAGAACCGTTCACTTCGGGAACGATTCTCGTTATTTGCGTAAAGTCATTGGCGTATTAACTTTATGTTCATATTACCACTCTTTGGCTCTGAAATCAAGCAAAAATGAATGGTAAAAATCAACAAATTTTCGTTTGAAAAATTATGCAATGTTACATTTGGATTAATGTATTTTTTTAATTTAAAATATGGTATATTATATTTAATTGATGGAAGGGTAGGAATTAACTATGGCTTATGTATTTTTAACTATCGGTTTGATTGTAACGGTTGTTTTTCTTTCAAAAAGAACTGCAAAGGTTACTCTTAACGTAGCGTTTTTGAAATCTGTTGCAAGTATGTGCTTCATATTGACGGGTCTCTTTGCTTTTGTTGGTAACGAGAATTGTCCTCGTATTGTTGGTGCGCTTGTTGCAGTCGGTGCAGCATGGGGTATGCTTGGCGATATTGCACTTGATCTTAAATACGTTTTCAAAAAGCATGAAAAGTCCTATACAAATGCAGGCTTTATTTCTTTCCTTGTAGGACACGTTTTCTACATAGCGGCTATGTATTTTGCTTTTGGATATAATAAACTTGCACTTATTATGGGTGTAGTTTGTGCTATTCTTGCAAGCACGTTTGTCCTTTATTGTGAGCCGCTTCTTAAGGTTAAGTTTGGTGATTACAAGCTCATTACATTCTTCTATATGGGTGTTCTTGGTGCGGTTACCGGTGTTGCAATTGGCTATGCAATCAGCTCAGGCTACAGCCTTGCGCAGACACTTCTTAATGCCGGCTTTATGCTTTTCCTTGCATCCGACTGTGTTCTTTCAGACCTTTATTTCAGCCTTGATGAAAGAAAGAAAACCAAAAGAGCTTCCATTATTATTAACCACGCGCTTTATTACAGCGCACAGTTCTGTATTGCTATTTCACTTTTGTTTATTAAGTAAGGATTTGAAAAATGATTACCGAAAGATTATATTATATTGATAGTTATGTTAAAAGCTTTGAGGCTACTGTTGTTTCTTGTCAGTCTGTTGACGGCAAATTTGCGGTAGTTCTTGATAAAACCGCCTTTTTCCCCGAGGGTGGCGGACAAAAGTCTGATAAAGGCTATATAGGTGATTCTGCTGTTCTTGACGTTCAGGAGGTATCGGGTGAAATACTCCACTTTGTAAAAGCTTCCCTTGAAGAGGGGCAGGCTTATAATTGTAAAATTGATTGGGATACACGCTTCCTCAGAATGCAGGAGCATACAGGTGAGCACATTGTTTCCGGTATTGTTCACTCAATGTTCGGCTATAATAACGTTGGATTCCATATGGAGGATAACTACGTTACAGTTGATTTCAGCGGTGAATTGACACGTGAACAGCTTGATGAGGTTGAGGATAAGGCTAACCTTGCCGTTTATGCAAACTATCCTGTAAAGTGCTATTTTCCTGATGAAGCTACCCTTGCAGAGCTTGATTATCGCAGTAAGCTTGATTTGACCGAGGGTGTTCGTCTTGTTGATATTGAAAACACGGATTTGTGCGCTTGTTGTGCTCCTCATGTTAACAGAACAGGCGAGGTCGGTGTTATTAAAATCCTTGATTTTATGCGCCACAGAGGTGGTGTACGCATTTTTATGAAGAGCGGCCTTGATGCACTAAGGGATTATCGCGAAAAGTACAAAAGCGTTTATGACGTTTCGGGCTTATTGTCTGCAAAGCAGGGTGAAATTGCCTCTGCAGTTGAGCGTGTTCTCGGCGATAATGACAGCATTCGTCGCGACTTTAATTTGTTTAAGCAGACTGTTGCGGAAAACACAAAGGATAGTATGATTTTTACGGAAAATTGTGGTTATTGCATTGTAGATGGCTTTGATGCCGAAATGATGCGAAGCCTTGCAAACTATGGTGCAGAAAAATCACAGCTTGCCCTTGTTTTTTCAGGTGATGACGCATCAGGCTATTCATATATCGCGTGCAGTACGTCCCTTGATATGAAAACAGTTGCCCAAAATATAAACAATGCACTCAGTGGTCGCGGTGGTGGCAGAGATACCATGATTCAGGGTAAGGTTGCCACAACCAAGGAGGAAATTGAGCGTTTTATAAATAAATTTATCGGTTAAATCAAGGAATAATTTTATGAAAAATAATGAAGTTTATCTGAATATTAAGGAGCTTATTACCTCGACATATTGTGGTGAGCCTGATATTTACGATTCTGCTGAAAACTGCAAGGTTATCTTGCTTTCCGATGTTGAAAAGTGTGATTTTGACAGAGTTAAGGGTGAGCTTTTATCACAGCTTACCTTTGATTGTGTTCGCGAAAATACTATCGATGAAAACTACTTCACTCATTGCATAGGTAATGGGTTTGTGGTTATTGTTGGCTATTTTCAATGCGATAAAACTGTTCGCATTGTCTTTGATTCTGACACAAAGCTGCCTGATTTTGAAATGAAATCCTTTACAACGGTAGGCAAAACGACACTTTGGCAGTTTGAAATCAATCACTCCCTGATTGATTGTGGTATGTGCTATATTCTCCGTACTGCATCGGGTAGATTCTTCGTAATTGACGGGGCACACGGCTATTCAATTATGGACTGTGATCGTTTTTATAAATTTATGCGCGAGCGTACACCTTCAGGTCAGAAGGTGCATATTGCAGGTTGGTTTATTACCCACGGTCACGACGACCATGTTGCACAGTTTATAAATTACCTTAAATTTAATATGGATGATTCCGTTATTGATAAGGTTTATCACAATATGATAAGCGGTGACCATAAGGATGCTACCGATTGGATGGAGATTACAAAGCTTTATCCTGTTATGACCCTTGACGAGGTCAGAAAGCACCCTGAAATTGACATTGTCAGATTACATACAGGTCAATCATTTTATGTTGATAACCTCAAAATTGACGTTCTTTGCTCTCACGAGGACGTATATCCACGCGACAACAGCAATTTCAATGATTCCTCCGTTGTAATTATGATTACAACAGAAAATACAAAGCTTCTGATTCCTGGCGATGCCGGTCACGAGGAAAGCTACGTGCTTGAAGCACGCTATCCCGAGTTTCTTAAGGCAGATATTGTTCAGCAGGCTCATCACGGTCATTTTGGAACAACAAAGGAGTTTTATCGCCTTGTTGATGCCGATCTTGTTCTGTTTCCTGTGACGCAGATTATCTTTGATCAGGAATTTAAGGTTTACGAGGAAAATAAATATGCCATTGACCTTGCAGACGGCAATTATTATATTGCATCAAATGGTACTGTTGAGGTTGATTTGCCCTATGTAAAGGGTAGTGAAAGGCTTTATCCCGACGAGTCCTTTGAGGATTTCAAGGGCATAAACGACTTGTGGAACTATTCCTATACTCCGGAGTATAAGCAAAGCCTGTATGATGCTTATAAAAAACGCGGTGGTAAGCCTATAGCTGAATACGAGAACGGGTTTTAATTATGTTATTTGAATATAGAGTTGTTCACTCGGACAGAAAGACTATTGCCATTCAGGTTGACGAGGATTGTAACATTATCGTTAAGGTTCCAAGCTACGCCAAGCGTGAGGATGTTGATGCCTTTGTCCTTAAGAAAAAGCCTTGGTTGGAAAAGGCTGTAAAAAAGCAAATGCAAAGAAAGGCCAACCGCAAGGAATATACGGATGAGCAAATAAAGGAAATGCGAAAAAGAGCCAAGGAGCTTATACCGCAAAGGGTAGAGTATTATTCACGTATTATGGGGGTAAAGCCTGCCTATGTGAAAATTAACTCAGCCAAAAAGCGACATGGCTCTTGTTCTCCGAAAAACGGATTGAATTTTTCACTTTTTCTTATGGATAAGGACCCGCGGTTTGTTGATTATGTTGTTGTTCATGAGCTTGCTCATATAAAGCACCATAATCACAGTAAAGCTTTCTATGATTTTGTGGCACGATTTATGCCTGACTATAAAGAAATTTCAAAAATGTGAGGTTTTTATGGACTTTTCATCTCTTGTTTCCAAGCCCTTAGAGAGGTTTTTGTTGTCTAAGGGTAAAAAAATTCTGAAAACTAATCCTGCCAAGCCCTTAAACGGTAGCTTTATTGATAAAGAGCCGTGTAAAACAGGCAATATTTTTACTGTCGGCTTTGGCAAAAGAGTTGTTTTACCTGAGGATATTGACAAGAAAAAATATTACATAGCAGGGTATGGCGAGAATAATCCTGCAAGGGGAGTTATTGACCCGCAGTATGCTCATGCAATGTGGCTTGATGATAATTCAGGCAGAGGCGGCGTTCTGTTTATTTCCCTTGATATTGTTGGTCTTCTCAATAAGGACGTTAATAAAATTCGCGAAAGATTGGCGGATTTCTGCCGGGAAACGGGTTGTCGCAGCGTTAACGTTTTTGCAACTCATAATCATGCAGGTATTGATACAATGGGTATATGGGGAAAGCTGCCTTTTTCGGGCAAGGACCCTGCATTTATGGAGCTTTTGTTCCGGAATACTGTTGATGCCTGCTACGAGGCTTATGAAGGCCGTCGCGATGGCGATTTATACCTTGGTACAATCGAAGTGCCTGATATGCAGGAGGATATAAGAACTCCCATAGTTTATTCAAAAACCCTTACACGCTTCAGGTTTGCTCCTGCAGACGCCTCCCGCGAGGTTTGGCTGCTTAATTTTGCCTCACACTCCGAATCCTTGCAGGGCAGTAATCATCTTGTTAGTGCTGATTTTCCCTGTTATCTTCGGGAGCGTATTGATACCATAGCAGGTGCCGACGTGGTTTACACTGTTGGTGCAATCGGTGGTATGATAAGCATGGATATTCCCGATGAAAAAACACTTCGCAGGGAGCACAGATTACTTGAATCTACAAGGAAAATCGGCTATAAATTAGCGGATTATGCGCTTAAAATTACAGACGAGGAAAAGCTGGAGCCTGTTATAAATTACGGCAGGCGTGAATTTTATGCAAAGGTTGAAAACTCAATTTTAACAATTGCTTGTATGATTGGTTTGCTTGAAGCGGATAGATTTGCTGACAGTAAATATCCGAAGCTTATGTGCCTTAAAACAGAGCTTTCATTGTTTGAAATCGGTAACAAAAAAATGCTGTTTTTACCCTGCGAAATATTCCCGGAGCTTGTTTTTGGCGGATTCCTTAGTGCGGAAGAATCCGCATCAGGTAAGGGTGCAGAGGCAAATCCGACAATTCTTTCGGAAATTGTTGGTGATAAAAATATTATGGTCTGCGGACTTGCTAATGATGAGCTTGGCTACGTTCTTCCGCCCAATGATTTTAACCTTCATCCAACTGCGCCATACCTTGAAAATGGTAGAGATAGGTTTGATAGGCGTCATTATGAAGAAACCAACTCTATGAGCCCTGATATCGCTTTTGAAATCGCCGAAAATCTCAAAGCATTATGTGATGATTTTAATATGTAAGCTAAAGAGTCTGACACACGTGTCAGACTCTTCTCTTTTATACTGTGCCTGTAATTGTAAGAACTGCAACGCCGGGCTCTGTTATCCAAGCGCCTGTTGCATCCTGTGTGTAGGATGCTGCAGGTACTGTAACTACACCCGGAAGTGTTGCGAATTCACCTGTTGTTGTGTCATAGGTGTAGTCATCAGGTGAGGTGAGCAATGCTCCGTTAAGTGTAACAGTGATGGGGTTGAGAACAGGGTTAAATACATCAGAAACAACTGTGTCGTCTGTTGCGATGGTTGCAGTGTTACCATAGTTGAGAACGGTAATTGTGTAGGTTATTGTGCCGTTATCGTTAACAACTGTGGGTGAAAGTGCCTTTGTGATTTCAAGCTGAGGATTGTCGCATACTGCTGTTGTAGCCGTATCTGCAACAGGGTTAAGAATTCCGTCGCCCGTAACAGTTGCTGTGTTTTCAATAACAGAGCCTGTTGTAAGCGGTGCAAATTCTGTTGTATCTGCACGATAAATCAGCAAGGCGTTTGATGCTGCAGGAATATTTATGCCTGTAAATACAAGGCTTTCGCCGGATGTCGCTGTTGGCGGAGTCTGAAGAACGCCGTTAACGTATAAGGCGACAGAATTTTCAACGTAGCTGAGCGGAAGCACGGTGCTTGTATCGTAAACGTATGCACCAAGGTCATCGGTTACTGTAAGACCGTTCAGGGGCGTTGCGCCGCTGTTAATAAGTGATACAGTATAGATTATTCCGCATTCGTTGTTGTAACAGGTGTTGAGAGAGGCTTTTGTGAGAGTAAGAACCTCGGTAATTTCACCTGTAACAGTGTTGGAGTTGGTAACGTTGCCGTTGTAGGACAACGTTGCGCGGTTAGTGAATGTTGCCATTATTGTTCCTCCTGTTTATATTTGGGACATACCCATTTTCATTATATGTGACAGGAGTTTAAATGACACAAGGGGATAGGCGAAGGCCTACCCCCTTGATTTGGTTTGAATTATTGGATTTTAAGATATTCCGATACTGCAAGCTTGTCGCAACGTTCATTTTGTGGGTGGTCGTTGTGACCCTTGACCCAAACAAAGCTTGTTTTGTGTTTTCCGAGAAGTGCAAGAAGCTGCTCCCACAAATCAACGTTTAATACAGGCTTTTTGTCTGCCTTGCGCCAATTGTTTGAAACCCATTTATCAAGCCATCCCTGATTTATAGCATCACAGATGTACTTTGAATCCGTGGTAATCGTAACGTCGCAGGGCTCTTTCAATGCAGCCAAGCCCTTGATAACTGCGGTTAATTCCATTCTGTTGTTTGTGGTTTGCGCCTCGCCACCGCTCATTTCCTTTTCGTGGCCGTTGTAGATGAGTATTGTTCCCCAACCACCGGGACCGGGATTGCCGCTGCAAGCGCCATCTGTATATATTTCAACCTTTTTCATAGCATAATCCTTTGAGTTTTTTTACATAATATCACATAATCTGCACAATTTAAAGATGTATGAAGTAATTTTACTTAATCAGTAACATTTTTTTGCTTGATATTTATTGATTTGATTGAATTATGGTTTGCTGAACTACATATATGTGAATAGGTGAGTCTGTTTTAAATGCTCATAAAACAGTTATTATTTTCCTGATGTATTGACATTATGGGACAATAATTGTATTATATTATAATAATTATAATAAAATGCCAACTTATGACCTGTTGGCTTTACATAAAAAAGATTGATTGACATAATTTTTGAAATTCAGGAGTTTAT
>JAGBTL010000162.1 GCA_017631355.1 Clostridia bacterium | reverse complement strand
TTATCGGAGTTACACGTAATGGAAAACACAACAGAAAAAAAGAAAATAGTTTTAAGCTGTATTCAGCCCACAGGCACACCCACACTCGGCAATTACCTTGGCGCTCTTAAAAACTGGAAGAATATGTGTGACGACTACAACTGCCTTTATGGCGTTGCTGACCTTCACTCAATCACAGTTCCCACATTCCGTGAGAATCCTGCACAGCTTAAGAAAAATACCCTTGAGCTTTATGCATTGCTTATTGCTCTTGGTATCGACCCTGAAAAGAATGTTATTTTCGTGCAGAGCCACGTGCCAACACACGCTCAGCTCGGTTGGATCCTTAATTGCTACACACAGTTTGGCGAAGCATCAAGAATGACACAGTTCAAGGAGAAGAGTCAGAAGCTTGGTGAGAATATCTCTGTTGGTCTTTTTGACTATCCTGTGCTTATGGCAGCGGATATCCTTGTTTATGGTGCAGATTACGTTCCAATCGGCGCAGACCAGAAGCAGCACCTTGAGCTCGCTCGCAACATCTGTGACCGCTTTAATATGATTTACGGCAACGTTCTTAAAATGCCTGAGCCCTTTATCGGAAAAAAGGGCGCCAAGATTACTTCACTTCAGGACCCCACAAAGAAGATGAGCAAATCTGACGATAATCCCAAGTCATATATCTCTCTTCTTGATGAGCCTAATGTTATTATGAAGAAAATCAGAAGCGCTGTTACAGATAGTGAGGCTTGCGTACGTTATGCAGAGGGTAAGGATGGCATAAATAACCTTATGTCAATTTACTCATGCTGCACAGGAAAATCCTTTGAGGAGATTGAAAAGGAATTTGAGGGCAAGGGCTACGGCGACTTCAAGACCGCAGTAGGCGAGGCTGTTGTCAACGAGCTTGCTCCCGTGCAGGCACGCTACAAGGAGCTTATTGCTGACAAGAAGTATCTTGAGGAATGTATGGCGAAGGGCGCAGAGTTTGCAACACGTCTTTCACAGCGTACTCTTGACAAGGTTATGAAAAAGGTCGGCTTCTATCCCGCCTCAAAATAAGCTTATGAAGTTATTGGTTTTAAAGATTTTTGTTTTTGCCATCAGGGTGCTTTATGCACCAATGAAGCTTCGCAAAACACAAAATAAAATTCTGTGGCTTTCACGACAGAGTAATGAAAAGTCAGCGGATATGCTCTCGCTTGAGGCTGCAATAAATACTGCAATGCCCAACGTGGAGCAGGTGTTCAGACTCCGTCGCCTTAAGGATGAGGGCGCAGTAACACTTGCATACGTCTTCAGCATAATAGGCGATATGTGGCACATTGCCTCGTCTGAGCTTGTTATTGTTGACACCTATTCAATTCCTGTTTCCTGTCTTACTCACAAAAAAGGTTTAAAGGTCCTTCAGATATGGCACGCTCTTGGTGCTGTCAAGAAGTTCGGACTTCAATCCGTAGGTAAGGCACAGGGCAGGGCGGAGGACGTATCAAGGGCTTTGTGTATGCACCGTAATTACGATTACGTGATTGCTCCTTCAAGAGCAACTGCCAACGTGTATTGTCAGGCCTTCGGGTGCGGTGAGGAGAATATAAAAATTCTTTCTCTTCCGGGTGTTGACATACTCCTTGACGGCGAGGACCGTCGTCAGGAGTTTTTGTCACTCAACCCTGGATATAACGGCAAAAAAATTGTGGCATATATTCCCACCTTCAGAAATGACGATGACCTCTATACACAGCAGCTTTTTGACGCCTTTGCTCAGCAGAGCAATTATATGCTTGCTATTTCAGCACATCCGCTCAGCAAAACTGTTACCACAGGCAAATATAAATTCAACGGCAGCTTCAGCAGCCGCGATTTAATGAAGCTTTGTGACGTTATCATAACGGACTATTCTGCCTGTGCAATTGAAGGCTCGTTGTTGAACAAGCCCCTGTATTTTTACACACCCGATTACGAGGTGTATACAGCAGAGCAGGGCTTGAACGTTGATTTGAAAAAAGAGCTTCCTCTTGCAGTATTTGATGATGCACAGCAGCTTATATCTGCAATGGACGGCTCACAATATGATTTTCAGACGCTTGGCGACTTTTCAAGACGCTACGTTGAAAATATAAATACCGATAATACTGAGCGCTTAACTTCGTTTATTTGCTCATTGTTAAAAGGAGAAGAATTATGAAAAGAATTTTAACCTATGGTACGTTTGACCTTCTTCACTATGGTCACATTCGCATTCTCAAGCGTGCAAAGGAGCTCGGTGATTACCTTGTAGTTGCTCTTTCAACTGATGAGTTCAATGCAACAAAGGGCAAAAAGGCTTACCACAGCTACGAAACACGCAAAAAAATGCTTGAAGCAATCAGATACGTTGACCTTGTTATTCCGGAAAATAACTGGGAGCAGAAAATTCAGGATATCAAGGATTACAAAATTGACGTTTGCGTAATGGGCGATGACTGGGCAGGCAGCGATAAGTTCGACTACCTTAAAGAGTATTGTGAGGTTAAGTTCCTTGAGCGTACCCCCGGTGTTTCAACAACAATGATTAAAAATGACCTTCAGCTTCAGGAAACTGTTGAGGGTGTTGATCAGGTTCCTAAGACATAATAATTTGTGAAAAATAAAACGCTATCGGATAAACTATCCGATAGCGTTTTTGTTATTTCAGTAATTCGTAGAACTCATTTACTGCATTTTCGTTGTATTTTTTGTAGTTCGTTGTCAGCATAGGAACCTTACCTTCAATAAGAAGCCTGAAGCCCTTTTCAACACCCTCATCGGTGTTTTCAACAAGCGTTCCGTTGTTGTTCTTCATAAACAACCTCGGACCTGTAATATCTGTTGAAACAACAGGAAGACCGAGTATATCCGCCTCAACAATAACAAGACCAAAGCCCTCGTAGAAGGAGCCAAGAATAAAGCCGTCACAGGCCTTTATAAGGGGTAAGGGGTTAGACATTGAAAGCACAAGAATTACGTTTTTTCCGCAGGGCATATCCTTGATTTTCTGCAGGAGCTTGTCATATAATCCGTAGTTCTGATATCCGCCGATAATCATAAAGTAGGTGTTGTTGTTTTCCTGCCACACCTTGTTAAAGGCATCAATCATTCTTTCGTGACCCTTTTCGGGAGAATATCTGCCAACAGTAACAATAACCTTGGCATCGCCGTCAAGTATTCTCTTAAGCTCGTCAAACTCAATATTGCATTTTGTAACACCCTCGTCAAAGCTGAGCTCAAGGTTGCCGCGTTCAACGGTGTCCTCATATGCAATAACGTTGTGGGCGATTTTAAAATGCTCTGTGGTTTTTACAAAGGTTGAGGTGGGCTCAATCAAATCCTCTGTAACAAGCGCAACGTTGTCGTAGGTTGAATATGCATATTCAAGTATATCTTGGCGTTGGTTGCCCTTTGTCCTGATTTCCTCAACCATATCATTGTGAACGAAAATAGCTTTATTGCATTGGAAGCCTGCAAATGTAAGTATGTAGCGTGGACTGTAGCCGTTGAACTGAATTGCATTGTCAAAGTGAGCGTTACCAAAGTTTCTTTTTACCTCAGGAGCCCATTCGTCCTTAAGGAGCTTGTTAAGTGCTTTTGTTTTGAAAATATTGATTTTGAACAGGCACAGCATAAGGAAGGTGTGCCACATAATGTTTTTGAATACGCTCAGGTTCATTGCACCGTGGGTTGAAATGTACCCAACACCCTCAGGGAGTGCAGCAATAGTATCCTGATGCTCCGCCGCCTTTGTTGCAGGGAAGCAGATGTAATAGTTGCATTCGCTTCGGTCAACGTTGTTCAGCAGGTTGAATATGGAGGTTGTAATGCCGTTTCTGTCAAGGTTTCCTGCATACATAAGCACGTTTCTTTTGCCGTTTGAGGGCATATCCTTGACAATGATTTTGTCCGATGCTTTGCCTTCGAACACAAGGTCAAGAAGGTGCTTTGTGGCATCAGCGCAGTCGTAGGAGCAATATTCCTTTAAAAATGCTGTGTCATCATAACTCTTTTCAGAGCGTAATTCTTCAAGCAAAGCATCAACCGTTGCAACCTTTGGAAAGGGGAGCTCGGAGAAGGGCTTGTAAACGCCTCTGTCAGCAAAATACTCTACCTCGTCGTATGCGAATAAAACACACTTCTTACCTGTGACTGCATAGTCGTAAAATACGCTTGAATAGTCTGTTATAAGGCAATCTGTGCAGTTAAGGAAATCGTAAGTTTCATACTGTGCAGGGAATTTTTTGATGTGCTTGTAGCTTGATAAATCAAGGCTTTTTATTGCAATGGGGTGGAGGTTGACAAACAGCATTTCGTCGTCGTAGAGTGCTTTGTCAAGCTGGTCAAGGTACTGCTTCTGCAAGTTGTTTGCGTCACCGTCAACGCTTCCCAAAGCGCCTCGCCACGTGGGCATATATGCATAAATTCTGCTGATTCCGTTTGCTTCCTTGCTTCGGATTTCCTCGGCTCTTTCCTTGTTGAAAAAGGCGGTGTTCCTCGGGTAGCCGTTGAGCACACATTTGTTGCTTACAAGGTTTTTGAGCATATAGTCCTCAAGCATGTGCTCCATTGTGTATTCGTTGGGGTAAAGCAGATAGTCGGCAAATAAAAAGTTTTTTTGGGCGTTGCCTATGTTGTGGTTGGCATTTTTTATTGCCTTGCCAAGTGTTTTCAAGGGTGTTCCGTGCCATGTGTTTACGTAAACCTGACCATCCTTTTTGTTGAAGTATGGCAGGAAGGTGTTGTCGTTGAAAAGGTATTTTGCAGTTGCAAGCGCCCTCATATACTTAAAGGAGTAAACAGGCACAAGTATAACGTTTTTTATGTTGTATGAATCAAGTATAGCCTTGATTTTGCCTTTGGTTTTACTTCTGCAGCTGAAATAAATTTTCATATCCTTATACTGCGGATTACCGGATAATTCCTGCAGAACATAGAACATATTGCCGCTTATTTCTTTACCATGCTGTGATTCAAGCAAAACTGCTTTCTCGTCAATATATGCTTTTTTCAACCATTTGGCATAATGGCTGAAGCTGAAAAGGGTGCACAACCAACGTGTTGCTTCCTTTATTTTTAACACTTTTTTGAGTTTTGATAACATTTTACAACCCCCGAAGGTATTTTCAATCGGTATTATATCATAAATATTGTGTTTTTACCACAATAAATTCTGTTTTAACAAAAGCTGAAATAAATATATATTTTCATCCGTCAAATTACGACGGATTTTTTGTTCTTTAAGGGCTAATATTATAGCAAATATTAAAGGAGGTTATATTGTGCCTGTTGCATTAAAGCTAAAAAATAATACGTTGACCGTTTGTCTGAAGGGGGAGATTGACCACCATACAGCACCGGCTATAAGGGAAAGCATTGATGATGCCATCGCAATCAACCACAATGCAAGTCTGATAATACTTGATTTCTCGGGAGTTACGTTTATGGATAGCTCCGGAGTTGGTCTTGTAATGGGTCGTTACAGACTTGTTGCGCCAATGGGTAAACGGCTTCAGGTGGACAACCTTTCTGCCCGTGACTATCAGATTCTTCGTATGTCGGGCATTGAAAAGCTGGCGCCCCTGAATCAGCGCTATGACGAAATAAAGGAGAACAGATATGACTAAAATAAATGAACTGAAAATGATACTTGACAGCAGGTCTGTGAATGAGTGCTTCTCCCGCGTTGCGGTTGCCTCTTTCTCATCTCAGCTTGATATGACGGTTGAGGAGCTTGGTGATATTAAAACAGTTGTCAGCGAGGCTGTTACAAATTGCATTGTTCACGCTTACAGCAATACAATCGGAAAAATTTACATAACCTGTACCGTCTTTGAGGAGGGTGTAATCAGGGTCAGCATCCGCGATAAAGGTTGCGGTATTCCCGACGTTGAAAAGGCTCGCGAGCCGCTCTACACAAGCGTTGGCGGCGAACGGTCAGGTCTTGGCTTTTCCGTTATGGAAAGCTTTTCAGATAAGCTCCGCGTTCGTTCGAGGGTTGGGGTTGGAACAACCGTTACGTTTGAAAAAATCATAAAGGGCAAGGCAAGATGAACAAGGACAAAATGGTTGCAGAAAATCTTGGACTTGTTCATTCCTGTGCCAACCGCTTTCGTAACCGCGGAGTTGAATACGAGGACCTGTTTCAGGCAGGCTGCCTTGGACTTGTTAAGGCTATTGACGGCTTTGATGAAAGTCGCGGCTTTGTTTTTTCAACCTATGCCGTGCCAACAATTCTTGGTGAAATCAAAAGGATTTTCCGCGATGGCGGTGCAATAAAGGTCAGTCGCGGACTTAAGGAGAAATCACGGCTTATGTGGGCGGAAAAGGAGCGCCTTGAAAACATTATGGGACGTGAGCCTACGGTTGCGGAGCTTGCAGAGTTTGCGGAAATGCCTGTGTGCGAGGTAAGTGAGCTGCTCCTTGCTACACAGCCTGTTTTGTCACTTACACCCGAAGATGATTCGGACAACCCGCAGCTTGATATACCCGTAGAAGGTGAGCAGCATAAAATTGACGAAAGAATCTGCCTCAATGACTGCCTTCGGGATCTGTCGGAGGGTGACAGGAAAATAATAGATTTGCGGTATTATAAGGCGCTTACACAATCTGCCGTAGCCAAGGAGCTGGGGATGACACAGGTTCAGGTTTCACGTAGGGAGAAGAAAATATTAAGCGAAATTCGTCAAAAAATGAGTGTGTAGGATCTACTTTACTCACTCTAAACAAAAAATGACTGTAGCGTAGCCAAAAGAATGTAAAAAATGATAGTGGAAAAATACAATATTATACTTGAAAAAAAGTGCCGCTTGTTATAAAATATATTCGGTAAAAAATTAACAATTTAAAAGGAGTTACACATTATGGGTCTTTTAAACAAAAAAACAGTTGATGATATCAACGCAAAAGGCAAAAAGGTTCTCGTTCGTTGCGACTTTAACGTTCCGCTTAAGGATGGCGTTATTACAGACGAAAACCGTATAACAGCAGCACTCCCCACAATCAAAAAGCTTATTGCTGATGGCGCACAGGTTATCCTTTGCTCACATCTTGGCAAGGTTAAAAACGGACCTAATGAGAAGGAGTCACTTGCTCCCGTTGCTAAGAGACTTACAGAGGTTCTCGGTCAGGAAGTTGTTATCGCAGCAGACGACGTTGTTGTTGGCGAAAATGCAAAGAAGGCAGTTGCTGAAATGAAGGATGGCGACGTAGTTCTTCTTCAGAACACTCGTTTCCGCCCCGAAGAAACAAAGAATGGCGAAGCATTCTCAAAGGAGCTTGCTTCACTTTGCGATATTTATGTAAACGATGCTTTCGGTGCTGCTCACAGAGCACACTGCTCAACAGTTGGTGTGGCATCATTCGTTGAGGAAGCAGCAGTTGGTTACCTTATGGGTAAAGAGCTTAAGTACCTCGGCAACGCTGTTGAGGATCCCCAGAGACCCTTCGTTACCATCCTTGGCGGCGCAAAGGTTGCTGACAAGCTCAACGTTATTGAAAACCTTCTTAACAAGGCTGACACACTCATCATCGGTGGCGGTATGGCTTACACATTCCTTGCAGCAAAGGGCTACACAGTAGGTCCATCTCTCCTTGATGAAACAAAGATTGACTACTGTAAGGATATGCTTGCAAAGGCAGAGGAGAAGGGCGTTAAGATTCTTCTTCCCGTTGACGTTACAACAGCAAAGGATTTCCCCAATCCTATCGATGCTGAAATTGACGTAACAATTTATGATGCTGACAAGATCCCTGCAGAGGTTATGGGTCTTGACATCGGTGAAAAGACAAGAGCTCTCGTTGCAGATGCAGTTAAGAATGCACTGACAGTCGTTTGGAACGGACCTATGGGCGTGTTTGAGAACCCCACACTTGCAAAGGGTACAATCGCAGTTGCTAAGTCACTTGCAGAAACAGATGCTACAACAATCATCGGTGGTGGCGACTCTGCAGCAGCAGTTAACACACTTGGCTTCGGTGATAAGATGAGCCACATCTCAACAGGTGGCGGCGCATCACTCGAGTTCTTGGAAGGAAAAGCTCTTCCCGGTATCGAAGCAGTTAACGATAAATAATTTATTACGCACATTTCGCGTTTTTCTGCCCACTCGGAGTATCTTTATACACCGTCGGGGCAGAGAAAACGCAAACTGCACGCAATCTCTTATTTATCGCGTAGATAGATTTCTATCATAAAATTCAAATATTCTTTCTGAAAGGGAAATTATTATGGATAAATCACTTCGTAAAGCAGTTATCGCAGGTAACTGGAAAATGAACAAAACTCCCGACGAGGCAAAGGCAATCATCAACGAGATGAAGCCCCTCGTTGCAGACGCAGATTGTGACGTAGTTCTCTGCGTTCCTTATATCGACATCTTCGCAGCTCAGGAAGCAACTGCAGGCTCCAATATCAAGATTGGTGCAGAAAACTGCCATTGGGCAGAGAGCGGTGCTTTCACAGGTGAAGTTTCTGCTCCTATGCTTAAGGCTATCGGTGTTGATTACGTTATCATCGGTCACTCCGAGAGAAGACAGTACTTTGGCGAGACAGATGAGACTGTAAATAAGAGAGTTCGCGCAGCTCTTGATAGCGGTCTTACCGTTATCCTTTGCGTTGGTGAGCTTCTTGACGAGCGTAAGAAGGGTGTAACAATGGAAGTTGTTCGCTCTCAGACAAAGATTGCTCTTCAGGGTGTTTCCAATGAAGAACTTGATAAGATTATCATCGCTTACGAACCCGTTTGGGCTATTGGTACAGGCGAAACAGCTACTGCAGAGCAGGCAAATGAAGTTAACCATGCAATCCGTGAGGTTCTTGGTGAGATCTATTGCCCCAAGTGTGCAGAGCGTGTTACAATCCAGTACGGCGGTTCTATGACCGCAGCTAACGCAGCAGAGCTTCTTGCTCAGGTTG
>JAGBTL010000161.1 GCA_017631355.1 Clostridia bacterium | reverse complement strand
CGTGCTGTTATCGGATATATGCGCCCTTGCTATACCCGACAAGCTATTCCTTGGCGGAAATATTCCAACAAGCTTTTGTGAAAACATCCGCTCACGGGGAGCAGATTGCTTTGACTATATGAAGCTTGACGAGCTTGCGATATATAATGCAGTACCTACTGCAGAGGGTGTTGTGCAGATACTTATTGAAAAAACACCTGTCACAATTCACGGAATGAGGTGTGCTGTAACAGGCTACGGCAAGGTTGGCAAAGCTTTAGCATCCACATTAAAAGCCCTTGGTGCTGACGTTACTGTTTTTGCACGTAAGGAGCAGGATTTTGCAGTTGCATACACAAGCTCAATAAAGGCCGAGGGCTATTCAACCCTCAAGCAGGGCTTAAACAACTACGATGCGCTTATAAACACAGTACCCGCAAAGATAATTGACAAGGATATTATGCTCCACCTTAAGCCCGATTGTCTGCTTATTGAAACCGCCTCTGCCCCATTCGGCATTGATTTTCAAGCTGCAAAGGAGCTTGCATTCGAAGTAGTTAAGGCAGGCTCGCTACCGGGAAAGGTTGCTCCGCGTTCTGCAGGTGAAATAATCGGTCGCTCAATTATTCCTATTATTAACAAGGGGGTTATTTGATTGACAACCGTAGGCTTCGCAATTTGCGGTTCATTCTGCACTTTCAAAGCAGTGTTTGAGGAAATAAAAGGCTTAAAAAATGCAGGATACAACATAATTCCAATAATGTCCGAAAACTCCTATACACTTGATACACGCTTTGGTGATGCGGTATATTGGCGCAGTCAATTAGCAGAAATTACCGAGAACCGCGTAATACACTCAATTCCGGGTGCAGAGCCCATAGGCCCCAAAAAGCTGCTTGATGCACTTATAATTGCACCCTGCACAGGAAACACACTTGCAAAGCTTGCTTTAGGAGTTACCGATACCGCAGTTACATTAGCAGCAAAGGCACACCTGAGAAACGGCAGACCACTTATTATTGCACCGTCAACAAACGACGGATTATCAAACTCCGCAAAAAATATAGGTGCACTTTTAAACTACAAAAACATATACTTTGTTCCATTTGGCGAGGATGACTCACTCAAAAAACCAACCTCAATGGTTGCAGACTTCTCACGGCTTAAAGCAACCCTTGAAATGGCACTTGAGGGAAAACAGATACAACCAATTGTAATTGAGCCAAAGTGAAATATCATTTTACAAAAGAAAAAACGCGAGTAACACAAAGCTACTCGCGTTAATTTATTTTGTATAAACAGTCAACTTAAGGTTATTAAGCTTTTCTGAATTTACATATTCACCGTTTTCAAAGCAAACAACCGAATTAAGCGTTACAACGGCATTTCGGGGCACGTAAACTACTGCATCAACGCCCTGCGGCACAGTAAGATTAACGTTATAGCCCTTCGCAGTTTTCTTGTAATCCACAGTAACCAAGCCCTTTACGCTTGGAACTGTACAGCACAGATTGTCGGACATTGTGTACTGCGGGTCAATTTTCACTTTTTCGTAGCCCGCTTCAAGAGGGGTAATCCCCGCAAAATGCTTGCTCATTATAACAAGGGGGCCACCACTCCAAGCATGATTCTTTGTCCCCCTCCACGAGTCCCAGAATTCCCACAGAGTGGAGTAGTCTTCGCTCATCATACCAAGATATCTGTCTTTGATTCTGTTGCTCGCGAGGTCATATTCACCCATTTGGCAAAGCGCTTCAAGAACGTAATATTCCATATAGGGGCTTGAATTCTGTGTTTCTGTGAGAACTCTCGTAATTGTGGCGTACTGCTCCCGTGATGCAAGGCCCGATAATACTGCAAGAGCATTAGCCCTGTCATCACACTTTTTGACGTCGCCGCTTTTAAAGCCCTCATCTGTCCAAAGGGATTTATAGCCCTTGGCAATATCTGATTTTCTTTGAGAAATAAAGGTTAAATCCTCTGTCTTGCCAAGTGTTTTCGCCATTTCCTCTGTGGCAGAAAGTGCATAGTAAACCCAAGCATTTTCAATTGCAGTCATATCAGCCTTGCTACCCCAGTCAGCCCAATCCCAAGAGCCTCCTCGATGAACAACAAGGTTATTATCGCCCATCTCCCACAGTTTAAGATAATTAACTGACGGTTCATAAACCTTTTCAAGGAAAGCCTTATCCCCTGTATATTCATAGTACGTAAGGAAGCCCACAATGCCTGCAAGCTGCTGTACAGGAAGCTCAAAATAATCGCCACTAATGGGAACAACTGTCTGAAGCACGTTGCTATCATCAACGTGAGCAAGCATTGCTTCAACACCCTTTTGATACAACAGATATGAATTGCTGTCCATAGAGTACATAGTCATTATCATTTCACTTGTAACGTCGCCCCACCACTGGGCACGCTCTCTGTCGGGACAATCCATAAAATTATCGCGCATTGTAACGTAAAGCGTTCTTAAGGATTTCTGCCACAGGGAGTTCATAAACTCGTCGTCGCTTTTATAATCGCCGCAGAATGAGCTGTCGTAGCCTGTTTCGCGATACATCAGGGAAACAACGGTAACACCCTTAGGGATTTTATAGGTAATATGCTCACCATTAAACCAACCCAAAGCCTCAAACTCCTGCTCACCCTCTTTGGTAATGTATGTGGTTGAAACAGCTCCTATCAAGGTGTTTTCGGTTGTTATGCGAATCTTTTTGCCTGCAGGTGCTATAACCTTCAAATAGGGCGTAAGCTGAGCATTGTAAGGTATATATACAGTGATTTTTTCACCGCCAAGCTTAGTTACACTATAGTTCTCATACTCGCTTGAATTTTCATAAGCCCTAAGGCCATAATCCTTGAGGAATGGTATGCCCCTTGGGTAAAGCTTGCCGTAAACGCCCTCACCACCTACAGCATATTCCTCAGCATTTTCCCATAATGAGTAATCATAGGACTCACTTGTCCAGTCACCCATATCCTTCCTTGCATCGAAATAAATGCTATATTCAGGCAATCTGTAGTTAGGTGGATAAAGTGCGCTGTCAACGTAAGCGGTATTGCGCTTTACCTTCCAGCTTTTGTCAGAAGTAATAGTAACACTATCGTTTATTGCCTCAAAAATAAAGCCACCCTGACCACTACTGCTATAGGAATAGCTTGCTTCGTTATCCCAAAACCAAACAAGTGCACAAATTGTATTTTCGCCCTTTTTCAGGTATGAAGCGATATCAACGCTGTCGTAATAACCACTGTTTTCGTCAGGTCCGCGCTTTACACTTCCCTCAAAAACAACTGTTTCACCATTTATGTAAAGCCAATATTTTGAATCAGCTGAAATATGAGCAACAAGCTCTTTGGGAATCTCGTTGAGCTTAACGGTTTTTTGAAAGCACATCCAGACGTTTTCCTCCGTTATGCTTTTATTGTCCCATATCCATTTGGCTGTCCAATCATCCTTTGCTTCAGTTGAAATGACACTGTACGAGGGTATGGTGTCAGGAATAGTGTAATCATTTGTATAAGGAAACAAGTTCAAATCCCCTTGCGGAATAAGCGAGGAAAGAAACGCACCCGCAATTGCAAGATATGAAATAATAGTTTGTAAAATCTGCATATAGCCTCCGAAGAATTACCTGAATATAAAATGTGATGTCACCGTCAAAGCGGTTTTATAATTGTAGCATTTACCACTCTTAAAAACAACAAAAATTTAATAAAAGCACAATTTCATTTTACTTGCTTTAGAAATCGCAACATGGTATTATTAGTAGAGTTAGTATTTTTAAAGGGGTGATTTTAATGGCAAAGAAAAAGAAGAAGACTAAAAAGAATATTGCAAATTCTGCTGAAAAGTCAACATCAATAGTGCATTGCATTATTATGGCCATTTGTTTTCTTATAATGTCTTATGCTTTGTTTGCCTTTGCATTCATGGAAGACCCTGAAAAAGCCTCGCTTAAATATGAAAACTGCACCTTTGTATCATACACATTTGTTGATGAGGATAGGACTTATTACAACATTTATGTTGAAGAATATAACATTCCTTTAGAAATAGATAACATTATTTATGAAAGAACCAACGTTACTGCTCTAAAAAAGCTCGAAAAGGGCGATATTGTCACAGTAAGCTTAAGACAATTTAAAGATACACGTGATATTTACGAGATGTATAGCGGTGACAGCTACATAATAAAATACGAGGATTATCTTGAACTTCACGGAGAACAGGCGGACGGAATGATAAAAATCTCCTTAGTTATTATGATAATATCAGCAGGAATGATTGTTGCAGAAATTATATACTTTAAGAAAAAAGGGAAAGCACTTCCGTGGCCGCGTAGATATTAACGCAATTAAAACAGGTCTGTACCTCACGGTACAGACCTGTTAATAATTTTAATCAAATTTACCCTGAAGCTGATCAATACCCTTCTGCGTAATCTCCTCTTTAGAGGCATTCTTCATAAACTGAGCCATAGCTGCACGGCGCTCTGTGAGCTCCTCGTACATTTTTGCTTTGCGCTCTGCAGAAAGCGGATAGAAGAACTTGGGGATGATACCAAGGCTTGATGAAATAATGGGAATACCTGTTCCGAGTGCGAAAATCCACCACTTGGTTTTATCGGTCTGTGTGCCGATTTCCTTACCCTGAACGTAACCAATTTTGCCCATTACAACGTTATTGATACCGCTCATAATAGCATTTTGGAACTTACCGATAAGGTCCATTGAAACACCCGTCATAGCCTCGGAGCGATAGCCATGCTTCCACTCGCTGTAGTCAAGTGCTTCGTTTTTGATTTCGGCAGGGATAACTCGCCTAAGACCGTAAACACACATTTCAAGAATTTCCTCAATAGCCATTACAGGCAGGATTACGCCCTTCTTTTGGAAATTGTTGTTTATGGAGCCTATTCCGAAAACGGTCATCCATAGCATATCCGTCCAGGCGTCCTCAAATATCCACAAAGCCTTTGTTGAGAAGCGCTTTCGCAACGGCTCAACGAAGCTGTAGCTGATAAACTTAACCGGGAACGCAGGAATACCAACAATGGTTTTCCACGTTACAGAGCCGAGAACGTCTATGTAGAAGTTGGTTCTACTCTTGCTTATGCTGAAGCCCGACAAGAATTGTGATAACAAATAAATAAGCATGGGCTTGTTGCTTATAATAGCCTTAAAGCAATGCTTAACCGATGGCTGCCTGATGGACTGTGAAACGCGCTCGCGTGAATTCATTATGAAATAAATAGCAAAAAATGCTGCAACTGCTGCACAGGCAATACCGAAGCCTGCGAAAAGCCTGGGTAATTTGATGTTAAGCTTTTTGTTAGCAACAAGGTCGTAAATAATACCGAATGCCTGCTTTGGTAAATCCTCCACAAGGTGGGATGCAACGTTTGCCGTGGCTATCAGTCGCGATCGTTCCAGAGGCTCGGGCGTTATGGTTGACAAAAAGCCGGTTTTTGCAACAGCAGTAAAGGTGGTTGCTGTTTCGGTGATAATGCTCATTGCAAAGTAGAAAATGTACTTTGGAAGATAATCACCGGATGTATCGGGAAAAAGGAACGGAATCAACCAATACCACATACCAAGAATGGTAAGCGGAATTTCACCAAGCATTACGTATGGTCTGAATTTACCCCAACGTGTACGTGTTTTATCAACAAGAACACCAATAAAGGTATCGTTAACAGAGTCCCACGCGGTGGCAACAACGTTCTGAATTGCAAGAAGGTTAAAGTCAATATTTACAACGTCGTAAATATATCGCTCCTTGTAATCATCAATATTAAGGCTTGCGGCAACGTCATTAAGAACATAAGCAATGGTTTCCTTCCTGCCGACGTAGCGTCGAACAGGCTTAGTGGCCGTAGTCTGTTCAGGCATTGTGCAAATCCCCTTTCACAATTATTTCATTATTTGAATTTTACCATACAAAACTTAATTATGTCAACAAAAACAATAGGTTCATTGACACAAAAACACAGTTATGATAAACTTGATTAAAACAAAATTAATCAGAGGTAAAAAAATGGCAAAATTACTTTCAGCATCACTTATGTGTGCAGACCTTACAGATATTAAAGCGGCGGTCAAGGACCTTGAAAATGCAGGTATTGAGTACATCCACCTTGATATAATGGATGGCGCATTCGTACCTAACATTACGTTAGGCTTTGACCTTGTGAATTCAATTAAGAAAATCACAGATATTCCCCTTGACGTGCACATGATGGTGAACGAGCCCGGCAGATTCATCGACAGAATGAATCTTGATAGCAATGACATCATCTGTGTTCATTATGAATCAGATATTCACATTCACCGTACACTTGAGGCTATTAAAAACAAGGGTGTAAAGGCAGGTCTTGCACTTAACCCTCACACTCCCGTACAGTGCATGGAAAACCTTATTGAATATATGGATATGGCACTCATTATGACAGTAAGTCCCGGCTTTGCAGGTCAGAAGATGTTTGCAGGTGCCGAAAGGAAAACAAAGCAGGCTCGCGAATTCCTTAAGGCAATGGGCTACGGCGATATGCTCATTGAGGTTGACGGCAACATCAGCCTTGAAAACGGCAAAAAGCTTTACAACTGCGGTGCAGATATTTTTGTTATGGGTACAAGCTCATTGTACCTGAAGGATAAGGAGCTTACAGTAGCTGCAGATGATTTCAGAAAATATCTTGATTGAGGTAAAATATGTACAGTAACATAAAGGCTGCCGTTGTTGGCAGCATAAATATGGACCTTGTACTTACAATGGACAAGGTGCCCGAAACAGGCGAAAATTTGCTTGGCAACACCTATGACTATGCCAACGGAGGTAAGGGCGCAAATCAGGCAACTGCACTTGCAAGGCTTGGTGCTCGTGTTAAGATGATAGGCAAGGTTGCCGATGACCCTAACGGAAACAAGCTTTTGGAAAACCTTGAAGGTAAATGCATTGACACCTCGGGTGTTGCAACAGACGGAACAAGCACAGGCCTTGCAATAATCCTTATAGACGGCGACGGCAAAAACAGGATAGTTGTTTACGAGGGTGCTAACAAGGAAATTGAGGTCAAAGAGGCTTTGAGACATATAACCAACGAGCTTGACCTTTTAATGATACAGTTTGAAACAAGCGAGGACGTTGTGATACAATGCGTTAACCACGCTGTTAAAAACAACGTAACAACCGTCATTGACTGTGGTCCTGCAAAGGCCTTTGACCTTGAAAAAATGCAAGGCGCGACAATAATTTCACCAAACGAAAGCGAAACAAAGGCTTTGACAGGCATTT
>JAGBTL010000160.1 GCA_017631355.1 Clostridia bacterium | reverse complement strand
CTTGGGGTTCCATCTTCTGGTCTGGTGTCCGAAGTGAACACCTGCTTCGAGTAACTGTTTCATTGAAACTACTGACATAATTTTGTCCTCCTTTTTGTTAAACCGCCGCAAGGTTTCGACTCACAGACACCACACAAAAGTGCACTCGGCATCCGCAATCTACCCTGCGTGAGTTTTTTAACTTGGAAAGTATAGCACCTTTCAACAAAAAATGCAATACTTTTTTGTAAATTATTTTCCGATTTCAAAGCAATATTTATTATATTTAAGGTATGCCTTGATTTTCTTCATGCGCACCTCTTTGGCATAATCATTTATAACAAAGCTACCGTTATCGCGCATTGAAATCACGTCAAGCTCATTTACGCCGTTTGGCAAATCTCTCAGATTAAGTCTGATAAGATTTTTCTGTTTATCGGGAAGTCTGCAAACCGCAAAATCCCCATCAATATATTCAACAAAAATATCCATTTTAATCCTCAATAGTATTGTTGGTATCAGAACCGAAATAATTGTGGTTGTCTGTGATGTTCACAGAAGATACTTCGGGCTGAGGCTGAACGGGTAAATCATCAACAGAGAGCTGCTTTGGAGCAATCATTGATGAATTTGCCTGCATTTCATACCATTGCTCCTTAGTGATAAGCACCTTACGGGGCTTACTGCCCTCAAAGGGTCCTATAATCCCCTTTTCAGATAACTCATCAACAATACGTGCAGCGCGTGCGTAGCCAAGCTTCAATTTACGCTGAAGAAGTGTGGTGGATGCCATACCTGCCTCAACAACAACCTCAATAGCCTTGGGTATCATTTCGTCCTCATATTCACTGCCGCCGCCTGCTTCAACAACAACCTCGGCACCCTTCTTTTTGCCGCCGCTCTGACTTGCTTTGATTTCAATCTCCTGCATTACGGAGTCATCATACTGAACGTCGCCCTGTGACGTAACAAACTCAATAACACGTTCAATTTCATCATCAGAAACGTAAGCACCCTGAACACGAACGGGCTTTGAAAGTCCAACAGGACAATAAAGCATATCACCGTTACCAAGGAGCTTTTCAGCACCCTGTGTATCAATAATTGTACGTGAGTCGATCTGTGACTTAACAGCAAAAGCAATTCGGCTGGGAATGTTAGCCTTAATAAGACCTGTAATGACGTCAACAGAGGGTCTCTGTGTTGCAACAATAAGGTGCATACCTGCAGCACGAGCCTTCTGCGCAAGGCGACAAATAGAATCCTCAACCTCATTTGATGCAGCCATCATAAGATCAGAAAGCTCGTCAATGATAATAACAATCTGAGGCATTTTAGGCAGGTTGTTGGAAACCGCATAGGTATTGTAGCCCTGAAGGTTACGAACACCGTTATCTGCAAACAAGGCATAACGCTTGTCCATTTCAGCAACAGCCCATGAAAGTGCGCCTGCCGCCTTACGCGGATCGGCAACAACAGGAACAAGAAGGTGTGGAATAGACTTATAGACAGTAAATTCAACCTTCTTGGGGTCAATCATAATAAGCTTAACCTCATCAGGAGTAGCATTATAAAGCAAGCTCATAATCATTGTATTAAGGCAAACCGATTTACCTGAGCCCGTTGTACCTGCAACAAGCAAGTGCGGCATCTTTGCAAGGTCCGCACACGTAACCTCACCCTGAATGTCACGACCAAGAGCAACGTTAAGCCTTGATTTTGAATTACGGAAGGAATCGCTATCTATAATTTCACGAAGTGTAACCATTGCCTTTTCGGCATTAGGAACCTCAATGCCAACTGCGTTTTTGTTAGGAATAGGTGCTTCAATACGAACACCCGATGCAGCAAGATTCATGGCAATATCATCTGCAAGGGCTGTAATTTTACTGATTTTAACACCAGGCTCCGGCTGAAGCTCGAAGCGTGTAACAGAGGGGCTCTGACAGATTTCAACAATACGTGTACCAACACCGAAGCTTGCAAGGGTTTTTACGATTGTTTCACCCTTTTCACGAAGCTCACTACCACTACCTGCCTTTGAGCTACGCTTGGGCGCATCAAGACAATCAACAGGAGGAAGCTCGTACACCTTAACAGGAACAGGCGCTACCTCTTCTGCGGAAGCAGCTTCATCCTCAACAGTCAACTCCTCGTCGTCAGCGTAATCATTGTCAAGTATTTCACCTGTTGAAGAATCAACCGCGAAGGTATCATCCTCATCAACAAACTCAATAAGCTCAGGTTCGGATTGCTCCTCACGCATTTCATCAAGTGTTGCATAATCCTCAGGAGCGATATCGTCATTGAGCAATCCGATAATATCGTCGGCTGTTACGCTTTCAGGCTCGGGTTCACCGATTATGGGGTCAACACCAACATCCTCATAAACCTCGTCATCAAGAGGAATATCAAGGTTAATTTGTCCCTTCTGTGCAGATGAACGATTCTCCTCAGCATTTTTAGCTCTTGATGCACGTTTTTCCGCCCTATCCTCTTTAATATTAGCATGTGTAACCTTAAGGTCATCTATCTTTTCACCCGCATATTCAGACACTGCCTCTGCAGGGCCTTTGAGTGCCTGAAGAAGCTTAAGAATAGACGTGCCACTGAAAACCATAATTAAAGCGAAAAGTAAAATTATAGTAATAATGCCAGCAGCTAATTTATTAAAGCCCGTAAGGAGCATAGGAATGCCACCTACAAGAGCACCAAAAACACCATAGCCATAGTGCATACCTGTGCCGTCATAGTTTTTGAAAACGTTGTAGCTTTCCCCCACCTGCTCCCAATAGGAAAGCTCAGGGTTAGCATTCACGATATGCAAAAAGCCAACGAAAAGTGCAAAAACAACAAAGGCTTCTGTTACCTTGAATTTATATTTCCTTGAATCCTTGCCAATTGCAGCAACAACTGAAATAAAGCAAAAGAAGAAAGGCATTATAAAAGCAAAAACACCGAATATACCGAAGAAAAAGTTTCGCAATGCCCCCCATACGCTACCTGCATCTATAAGAACAAGTGCAATAAGAAACAATGAAACAAAAAAGCCGACAAAAGCAAATATCTGCTTATGCTCTGCGCTGAACAACGAATTCTTTGTAGCATTCTTTTTGTTTTGTGCGCTTTTTTTATTCTGAGCAGACTTACCCTTTGTGCTGCTTGTTTTTTTAGTCTGAGCCAAAATGTAAAACCCCTTTTATTTAATGAAAACTTCAACTGTTCCGATAATTGAAACAATAAAGCCTAAGCCAAGGCAATAAAAGCCAAAGTATTTGAAAAGATTTTTCTTTACAAGAATCTCAAGAAGCTTGATACCAAAGATACCAACAACTGCAGATGTAATAATTCCTACAAGCAAGGCAGGGATTGGAATATATTCGGTAACCTCCAAAGCATCCTTTACCTCAACAAGGCCGCTTGCAAGAACTGCAGGAATGGAAAGAATGAATGAATAACGAACAGCATCCTTTCGGGAAATGCGACAGCACATAGCTGTTGATATTGTAGAGCCTGAACGTGATATTCCGGGGAAGCAGGCTGCAAAGAGCTGTGCTACACCAATAAGAAATGCACTTGAGGTTGTCACGGGACGGAACTTTCTTGTTTTTTCAGCTGTGAATGAGCCGAGCAAAAGCAAAAAGCCTGTAAACATAAAGCAAATACCCTCTGCCTTAATGCTATCATCGGAGCCGAACACGCCGACTGCATCCATTATGTTTTTGTCACCGCCGATTGGTATGAGCAGAACAAGCAACGGAACGCAAGAGAAAACAAACATAAAGAGCATTCGCCTTGTTGTTGACATTTTGCTGAAATCAAAGGTAAATGATTTTGAAAATATATCCTTAAACACAAGCAGGAACTCGGTAAACAACTCGTAAATAGGCTTGTAAAAAACAACGAGTATTGCAACAAGCGTTCCTATATGTAGCATGGCAGAAAACAGACCTGCCGTTTGAGTTTCTATCCCTGCGAAGTGTGTAAACAGCGACATATG
>JAGBTL010000021.1 GCA_017631355.1 Clostridia bacterium | reverse complement strand
CCATCAATATATACCTTTACAGGTATGTTAGCTTTTTCACCACCTGCAACAAAGGTGTAGCTTGAGTTAGTGTTAGTGTCAACAGTTTCGTTTTTAATAGTTTCGCCGTCAACAGTAACCTTGATATTAACCTTACCAACCCTTGATGGTAATGAAATTGTTTTCTGAACAACGTTTCTGCCTGAGCTAATAACAAGGTCAACAGTATCACCCTTGCTTACAGGTGAACCACTAACAGGAGATTGGTCAACAACAACGTCCTTTTTCTCGGAGCTATCAACAACCTCAATCTCACCTACGTTCAAGCCCTTATCCTCAAGAAGCTCTTTGACGTTCTCAAGGCTTTTGCCCTTTAACGAGGGCATTTTAAAGAGTGCATCACTCTTAGCCGAAACAGCGTAGTAAACAGTAACTGTTGAACCAACGGGAACCATTGAATCGGCGGTGGGATCAGTTTTTATAACCTGATTTGAATCAACGCTATCATTCTCTTTCGCAACAAGCGAAACCTTCAGGCCCATTGATTCAAGCTCATCGGAAACAGTACGATAATCCTGACCCGAGAAATCGGGCAAAGCAACGGTTTCCCCTGACTGAACAATATAAATACGGATAGTTGTACCCTTTGAAACCTCGGAGCCTGCTTCGGGATCCTGTTTGAAAACAGTACCCTCTTCACCGTCGCTAAAGCTTTCGTAAATCTTTTCAAAGTTGTAGTTTTCGTTATAAAGAGGATTATCCTTGATTTCCTCCTCGTAATTCAAACCAACAAAGTTGGCAACCTCAACCTTCCTTTTAACGCCAAGAGTAAAATTATCACTCTTAAGTAAAGCAAAAAAGCCAACAACAATCAACGTCAGCACAAGGAAGCCGATACCAAAGAGAATTGCAATTGTTTTATTGGTTAAGCCAGGCTTTTCATCTGAAACAACCGCAGTATTTACAGATCTTTCGCGCTCACGAACACCATCAACCTTGCGACGGATATCCTGTGAGGGCGGAACTGTACGAACACCTTCACCTCTGCTATTTGCAGAAGCGCTTCTGCTACGATTATTTGCAGGACGATTTGTTTCCTGAATTTTACCGATATATCGTGTAGGCTCGTTATCAACAAAATAAGTCTGATAATCAAACTTAATTGAAGGATTCATTCTAAGCTCTTCAAGGTCATAAAGAACCTCAGATGCAGACTGATACCTATCGCGAGTGCTCTTCTGCATAGCCTTCATTGTGATTTGTTCAAAGCCAATGGGAATATTGGGGTTAATAGAACGAGGTAACACAGGGTCGTTATTAACCTGCATAAGAGCAACAGAAACAGCGCTCTCAGCCTCAAAAGGAAGCTTACCCGTGAGCATTTCATAAAGAACAACACCGATTGAATAAAGGTCTGCCTTTTCATCGGTAAGCTCACCCTTTGCCTGCTCAGGGCTGATATAGTGAACAGAACCAATTGCCTTTTCAGTCATTGTATGGGTTTCGCTATGGCTGAAGCGCGCAATACCAAAATCAGTAACCTTGATGGTACCATTTTCAAGAAGCATAATGTTCTGCGGCTTAACGTCACGGTGAACAATACCCTTATCGTGAGCGTGCTGAAGTGCTCTTAAAATCTGTATGCTGAAGAAAAGCGCTTCATTCCAATCAATTACTCCGCGCTCCTCAATATACTCCTTAAGAGTAACGCCCTCAATATATTCCATAACGATATATTGAAGCCTGTCGCCAAAGCTAACGTCAAAAACCTTAACTATATTTTTATGTGAAAGAACGGCAATTGCCTTTGATTCATTTTTGAATCTACGACGAAACTCCTCGTTTGTAAGATACTCATCCTTAAGAATTTTAACCGCAACAATTCTGTCGTCAATGTTATCGTAGGCCTTGTAAACAACCGCCATACCGCCAACACCGACAACGTCGCGAATTTCATATCTGCCGTCTAATCTTTTACCAACGTAATTTTCCATACTTACTCTCCTCCAACAACAGAATCAAGCAATACAACTGTAATGTTATCACGACTGCCGCCATCAATAGCAGCTTTTATAAGCACCTCAGCCTTGTTATCGGCTTCTGATGTTGCAATATCGTAAATAACGTTATCATCAACAGAGCCATTCAGACCATCGGTACAAAGAAGGATTTTATCATCCCCTGAAAAATCTGTGATTTCGTAGTCAACGTCAACAAAGCTCATAATGCCAACAGCTCTTGTGATAATGTTTCTGTCGGGGTGAACCTTTGCTTCCTCCTCGGTAATTTTACCGGTGTCAATCATAACCTGCACAAGAGAATGGTCCTTTGTAAGACGTTTAATTGTATCATTCAAAAGATATGCTCGGCTGTCGCCGACATAACCGATAACAGCAACACCTCGTAATACAAGGACAGCAACAATAGTTGTGCCCATACCGTGAAGCGAAGCATCCTTCTGTGACTCTTCAAAAACTGCGATATTCGCAGTATTTATAGCGCTCTGCAAGAGGTTTTTTGCGGATTTAACAGACAAATCAACCCTGTAACCGCGTTTAATAACCGAAGATGCAACGTCAACACAAATCTGACTTGCAATCTGACCGCCTGAAACACCGCCCATACCATCACAGACAACTGCCCAAGCATCGCCTGAAACGAAGGAGCCTGTGCAATATGCATCCTGATTGGATTCACGATATGCGCCAATATCGGTAGCTGCTGAAATTATCACGGTGTTTCACCTCTCTTTTAAGCTTGTGATTTGATGTGCTCTCTGCGAAGCTGACCGCAGGAAGCGTTTATATCAGAGCCAAGGGTTCTTCTAACTGTAACCGCAAGGCCTGCTTTTTCAAGAATGTTTTTGAACTCATTTATACTGTTATCGTCACTTCTACTGTGACCCTTTTCGGGAACCTCGTTTGCAGGAATGAGGTTAACGTGACAAAGAATACCCTTCAATCGCTGTGAAAGCTCCCTCGCACATTCGGGAGTATCGTTTACACCCTTCATCATCGCATACTCAAAGGAGATTCTACGGGAGGTTTCATCGGCATATACGCGACATGCATCAAGAAGCTCATCTACGCCCCAGCTCTTATTAACAGGCATAATAGACGACCTTATAGCATCATTGGGAGCATGAAGCGAAACAGACAAAGTCAGCTGAAGCTTTCTGTCAAGCAAATCGTAAATACGAGGAACAATACCACTTGTTGAAAGTGAAATGTGTCGCATACCGATATTCAAGCCCTTTTCATCGCTAACAAGCTCAAGAAAACGCATTACGTTATCGTAGTTGTCAAGAGGCTCACCCATACCCATAAGAACAATGCGGGAAATTCTTACGCCTAAGTCCTTTTGTGCGGTATAAATCTGGCTGAGTATTTCAGAGGGTGCAAGCTGTCTTTTGAAGCCGCCTATACCTGATGCGCAAAAGGCACATCCCATCTTACAGCCAACCTGAGTTGATACACAAATTGTGTGTCCGTATTTGTAGTCCATTACAACACATTCAAGGTATTCACCATCAGGCAATGAATACAAATACTTAACTGTATTATCATACCGCGAAACCAACTTTTTTTCAATACTACAGGACAAAATCGCAAAATTGTCGTTCAATTTTGCCATTAAATCCTTTGAAATATTGGTCATTTCGCCAAAAGAAGTTACACATTTTTTATGTAACCAATCATAAATCTGATTAGTGCGGAATTTAGGTAATCCCAAAGCAGTTAATTGAGCTTGTAATTCATCGTAATTAAGCGAAGTTATATCAACCTTATTCAAACGTGTCACTCCCTTTCAAACACGGCAATGAAGAAGCCGTCACAATCATTTCTACCGGGTAAAAGAGTAAGATAATCCCCTTCATCAACCGCTCTTTCAATACGCGGTAACGCCTTAACACTTTTAAAATCAGGGTGCGCCTTAAGGAAGGCATCACACACCTTACGATTCTCATTAGGATTCACAGAGCAAGTGGAATAAACCAATCTGCCGCCTCGCTTAACGTAAGCCGATGACGTGTCAAGAATCTGCTTTTGAATAGGAATCAGTTCTTTAATTTCATCAAGATTTTTATATTTTATTTCCGGCTTCTTCGTAATAATACCAAGACCTGAGCACGGAACGTCACAAAGCACTCTGTCAGCAAGAGGGAATTCCTTGTTAAATGCTGTACCATCGTTTACTGTCGGTCTTATACATTCAATACCAAGATTTTCTGCACCCTCTTTAACGAGGTTTGTTCTTGCTTCATATATATCACAGGAGTAAAGAGCACCCTTATTTTCCATATATTGGGCAGCAGTAAAGCTTTTTCCGCCGGGAGCAGAGCAAACGTCAATCATTGTACAACCAGGATACGCCGCAAGCGCTTCAATACAAAGCTGCGATGAAATATCCTCAACGTGAAAAAGACCCTTTTTAAAGGCTTCAAGCTCATATACGGCACAGCTTAATGATATGTAAAGTGCATTTTCAATAAAGGTTTTTTCAACCTTTACTCCCTCAGACTGAAGAAGCTGCATAAGCTCATCACAATTGGTTTTCAATGTATTGACCCTAATGGTAATTTTTTTAGGTTCAAGAGCCGCTTTTAAAAAGCTCTCGGTGTTTTCTGTGCCATAGTGATAAAGCATCAGATTAACAAAATCGGTAGGAGCAGAATACAAAACAGAAAAACGCTCACACTCAGTCAAGTCATTCGGAACAGCAAAGCCATCTTTAGAAACATTACGCAAAACAGCATTTACAAGACCGCTCGCAAACGCACATTTGTTGTCCTTTGCAAGCTTAACACTTTCATTGACAGCTGCAGATTCAGGGATTTTATCAGAAAACACGAGCTGATAAACGCCCATTCTCAACGCCACAAGAACCTCCGTTTTAAGCTTTCTGATCGGCTGTGTAAGATGAGCGGAAATAATGTGATCAAGAGTGATTTTACGCTCAACAACACCATACACAAGGCGTGAAATAAAAGCACAATCAGTGCTGTTGCGGCGATACGCTTTAACAGCACTGTCAATTACAAGGTTTGAATAAGCCTTATCTTTTTCAATTTTCAAAAGAATTTCAAAGGCAATCTGCCTTGCGGACTTTGTCATTATTTCCTTCTCCCGCCGAATTTTAAAATAAGTCTGAGAAGCTGAGCAACGCTAACAGCCAAAGCAGCAACGTAAGTCATTGCAGCATTCCTTAAAACCTTTGTTGCGCCAAGCTTTTCCTCAAAGGTAAGTAATCCGTTAGATTCAATAACGTCAAGTGCACGGTTACTTGCATTAAATTCAACAGGCAAGGTAACAAGCTGAAAAAGTGCGGTAAAGGAGAAAAAACCTATCCCAACCCAAACAAGGGGTTCAAAGCTAAGAATAACACCAATCAACAACAAAGGGATGGAAAGTGTTGAACCAATGTTACAAACAGGCAATATTGAATTACGAATTTTAATCGGTAAATATGCAGTAGCATGCTGCGCTGCGTGACCCGCCTCGTGACAGGCAATACCAACAGCAGCAATGGATGATTGGTTATAAACACCATCAGAAAGCTTAATGACCTTTTTCATAGGGTCATAGCAATCGGTAAGATTACCGCCAACAGGAACAATAGCAACGTCAGCTATTCCATAGTAATTAAGAACCATCTGTGCCGCCTGTGCGCCTGTTATACCACGCAAATTATGAACCTTTGAATAACGGCTATAAACAGACTTAAGACGCCAGCTAATAACCATAGAGGCAATAATTACAGGTAAAACTAAAAGAATATAATAACTATCAAAATAATAATGCAGCATTATATCCCTCCTAAAATCTTTCTACCTATATTTTAAACTGTATAGATTAAAAAATGAATAATTGTATATGAACAAAATGTTAACAATTAGCCTAAAATAGTGCCTTTTTCAATAGGATGACCTCTGAAGAAGTCTGCAGCTGCCATTCTTTTCTTGCCCTCATACTGAACATCCTTAACAATAACAGCCTTACCATCACCGCAAATGATTCCAAGGCCATTTTTAAGAACAACTGCCTCACCTGATGTATTACCTGAAAGCTCCTCGGAAATTGAGGATGAAAAAAGCTTAAGATTTTTACCATCAAGGACAGTAAGTGCAACAGGCCACGGATCAAGTCCACGAATTTTGTTGTGAACTTCTTGTGCTGATTTTGAAAAATCAACAGGGCTCATTGTTTTAT
>JAGBTL010000159.1 GCA_017631355.1 Clostridia bacterium | reverse complement strand
GCTCAGGTATGACACACTCTGCTGCTATGGCATCAGAAATTCTTCCCGGCAGAACAATCCTTGAGGCTCTCAACACAGACCTTGTTTGTGACGCTATCAACACAGCTATGAGAGAGCTCTTCCTTCAGATCGTTTACGGTCGTACACAGTCTGCATTCTCAGAGGATGGTCTCGTTGTCGGTGCAGGTCTTGAGGACCTCGGTAAGGGCCTTCGTTCACAGGTTGGTACAATGTACGGTACTCTTGCAAAGGGTCCCCGTTACATCGAAATGACAGATGGTTACGTTACAGGCCTCGCTCTTAACGAGGAAAATGAAATCATCGGTTATCAGTTCGTAAACTTCGGCAAGATGATGGACTTTATCAAGGCTGGCGACGATGCTAACACAGCATTCGAAAAGGCAAAGGGTCAGTATGGCCGTGTTGCTGATGCTGTTAAGATCGTTGACCCCAGAAAGGACTAAGGAGGTATAACAATGGCTTTATTTGAATCATACAACAGACGTGAGAAACAGATTCTCGAAGTTATCAACAAATACGGCATCAACACAATTGAAGAGTGTGCTGAAATTTGTAAAGACAAAGGCTTTGACCCCTACAAGATCGTAGAAGGTATTCAGCCTATCTGCTTTGAAAATGCAAAGTGGGCATATACAGTAGGTTGCGCTATCGCAATCAAAAAGGGCTGCACAAGAGCTGCTGACGCTGCTGCAGCTATCGGTGAGGGTCTTCAGGCTTTCTGTATCCCCGGTTCAGTTGCTGACCAGAGAAAGGTTGGCCTTGGCCACGGTAACCTTGGTAAGATGCTCCTTGAGGATGAAACAGAGTGCTTCGCATTCCTTGCAGGTCACGAGTCATTCGCTGCTGCTGAAGGTGCTATCGGTATTGCTGAAAAGGCAAACAAGGTTAGAAAGAACCCCCTCAGAGTTATTCTTAACGGTCTTGGTAAGGATGCTGCTCAGATTATCGCTCGTATCAACGGCTTCACATACGTTGAAACAGAGATGGATTACCACACAGGTGAGGTTAAGGAAGTATTCCGTAAGGCATACTCAGACGGCCTCCGCGCAAAGGTTAACTGCTACGGCGCAAACGACGTAACAGAAGGCGTTGCTATCATGTGGAAGGAGGGCGTTGACGTTTCTATCACAGGTAACTCAACTAACCCCACTCGCTTCCAGCACCCCGTTGCAGGCACATACAAGAAGGAATGTGTTGAAAAGGGCAAGAAGTATTTCTCAGTTGCATCAGGTGGCGGTACAGGTCGTACACTTCACCCCGATAATATGGCTGCAGGTCCCGCTTCTTATGGTATGACAGATACAATGGGCCGTATGCACTCAGACGCTCAGTTTGCAGGTTCTTCATCAGTTCCCGCTCACGTTGAGATGATGGGCCTTATCGGTGCAGGTAACAACCCCATGGTTGGCATGACAGTTGCTTGTGCAGTTGCTATTGAAGAGGCAATGAATAAATAATTGCTTTATAGACAATGAATTATCCCCCGCAGTCTTAGTGATTGCGGGGGATTAGTTTTGCTTTAGTTATTTTACTGAAATCGTTGCGTAGTTGTCATACTCAAAATTATCAGATGAAACCGAGTTAATCTTTTTGTAGTTTGCATAAACGTTTTCGAACTCAACCGAAAGTCTGTTGGTGGTTTTTCCGTTGGATGCGATTTTGTTCGGTAATGAGGAGTTGTACCTTATGTTCTTATATTTAATGCCTGAAATGTTGAAGTTCTCAACACCGCTTCCGTATATAAGACAACCGATAGCGCGTGTGTTTGTTTTGTGAATGTTAATATTTTCAAATGTAACATTTGAGATAGAGCCACCGGGAACCTCTACAACAATTGCAAGTGTGGGAATTCTGTTGTAATCCCATGTGGCATCGTGGAAAATTACTGATGAATCTTTAAAGGTAATGTTGCGGATTTCTTTTTCAACCTCACCACATATACCAAAGCATCTTGCCTTGCCGTTCCAAGCGGTACAGTTGGTGAATGTAACATTATCGCTGATGGCTTCGGGTCTTCCGCCTGCGGCTTTTACGTCAAACAGGTCATCACCGCTTCGGCAGAATGAATTGTCAATAGTGGCATTTCGTGTGTTGCATATTGCAAATGCGTCGGAGTTTTGTCTGTAACCGAATATATCCACGTTTTTAATGGTAACATTTTCGCAATCGTAGGTGATAAACGTCCACTCGGGGGAGTTGATGAATTTAACACCGTTCACTTCAATGTTGCTGCTGTATGCAAATACAATGCCTCGTCTTTCAGCGCGGTCAAGGTGTGAAAGGTCGATTACGCCGTTGCCGACGAGCTTCACATTATTACAGCAGTTGAAATTGAGGTATGGACACCTGTTCAGACCCATAGGAAGGTGACCTGCATTATAAAGGTCCGTGTCTATCGGTGCGGAGCTTCCTGTGTTTTCAGCATCGCTGTTTATATCGTATTGGTGCTTCGCAAGCAAATATGCACCACGCTTAAGGTAATAAACGGTGTTGCTTTGACCGAAGAAATCGTAGTAGGCTGCTTCGCTATGAAAGCCTTTTTCAACAACCACCACGTTATTTTCACCATACTGTGCCTTGTATTTTGCGATTTCCTTATCCTCGTCAACAAGCTCCCTTACAAAAAGGGTGAAGCCATGCTCCTGGTCGGTATCGTTAAAAATAAAGGTGTATGTGCCAAGCTGTGTGATTCTTGAATTGAATACGTTGTTCAAGTAGCTTGTTTTTTCGCTTAATGCAGAAGGGTATATATCTACCTTATTCATAAGAAATCCGCGAGTGTTGAGCTGGAATTCAAGGCTGATTTCACGGCTTGTGTCAACATACACCTCGCAGAATGAGTGAAGCGCACCCTTCTGGGTGGTGCCCACAAAAACAGTGGTGGCGTAAACGGGAATCTTTTCGCGCTCCACGTGAACTGTGAAGTAAGGGGACTCAATAATACCGTTTATGTCCTGATAGCCTTGCGCGTTTACGTATAGCCCATCACCATCATCGTCAGCGCGGGAGGTAAATTCATTTATTGATAAACCGACTCGAGAAGGGTTTATGATTGCCTCTGCAGGGTACTCAAGATATTCAAATTTCTGAGTAGATGGGGGTCTTTGTACGTGGTTAGGCTTGTCAAAAATATTGAAAATGGAAAGCATGCTTAAAATCAAAGCAAGAACAGCCTCAAGAAATTCCATAAATACACCTCAAAACCAATAGTAATACAATTATATCATAATTATTAGTTTTTTTCAATCAAATAGTTGATTTGCAAATATAAAAATTTGGATGGTTGTTTTGGTTTGTTTGTACACTTTTGTAATTGAATTAAATTCCTTGACAAATGATATCAAAGTAGTATAATTGTTTCGGTAAATATTTTGATATATTCAATAGAAAGAAGGATAAAAATGTCAAAAGTACTTGTTGAAACATCTGCTCGTCACGTACACGTATCAAGAGAGGATCTTGATATTCTCTTCGGTGAGGGTTACGAGCTTACACCTAAGAAGGATCTTTCACAGCCCGGTCAGTTCGCTTGTGAGGAGCGTGTTGCTGTTGTTGGTGCAAAGGGTCAGTTCCCTGCAGTATCAATTCTTGGTCCCACAAGACCTGCATCACAGGTTGAAATTTCAGCATCTGATGCTCGTTCAATCGGTTGTGTAGCACCTGTTCGTGAGAGCGGTGACACTCAGGGCAGCGGCGCTTGCAAGCTTGTTGGTCCTAAGGGCGAGGTTGAGCTCAAAGAGGGCGTAATCGTTGCTAAAAGACATATCCACCTTACACCCGATGCAGCAGCTGAGTTTGGCGTTGCTGATAAAGAGGTTGTTGGTGTGAAGATTGAATCAGAGGGCAGAAGCCTTATCTTCGGTGACGTAGTTTGCCGTGTACATCCCAACTTTGCTCCCGCAATGCATATCGATACAGACGAAAGCAATGCTGCTTTTGCAACTCCCGGTATGATGGGCGAAATCGTTAAGCTTTAATTTAATTAATACCACAAAAGCTAAGGGCTTTGACGTACTGTCAAAGCCCTTTTGTTTATTTATTGTTTTCTTCCTGCTGAAGCAGCTGCTTTAAAAGCTCTTCCTTGTTTTCGGCGCTTCTGTACTGTAATATAAGCCTTTTCTCGTCCCAGGAAAGGTCGGACATTCTGAGTAAGCCTTCGGAAACAAAATCGTCATCGTCTGCAAATTCGTTGCTTTTGTTGTGGAGCATTAATCTGGGGGAGTAGCCGTAAAATTCATCTACGGTAACCTTGTAGCACCTTGCAAGTGCGTGCACCAAATCAATTGTGGGTACTTCCTTGCCTGTTTCAAAATTGTTGTATTGCTCCAGACTGATGCCTAAGATTTCTGCAAGATAAAATGGCTCAAGGTCATTGTATTCTCTGAATTGCTTTATTCTGTTAAAAAGCATAATCTCACCCTCTTTTTCGACATATTACCACAAATTTTGACAAAATGCAAATAATATTCATACACTATAAGTTTTTGCTGAAATTCACGTAATATGAAAAACAACCACCGTGAACATAGTTCAGGTGGTTGCAGGTGTCTGTGCGATGTTGCGGGATTAGTCCGCTAAGCCAAGTAACCAGCCGACGGAAACGCCCAATACTTCAGAAAGTGCAATGAGTTCGGTGTCGCAAACGGAACGGATTTGTCCTTCTAATTTTGAAAGTCCCGATGCGTTGAGGTCTACACCACGGATCTGGAGTTGTGTGAGAAGATCTTTCTGTTTCATACCTATGGCTTTTCTTCTTTCTTCAACTCTGGTTCCACAGATATTCTTTGTGCCTATGGGCTGCTTTCGTATCCTCATACTGAAACCCCCTTGTGTTGAATTTAGCATTGCCTGTGTATATCGCTTGAAGTTATAATAACACATCATTTTAACTCTTTCAAGGGGTATTTTGTTTTTTTTGCAACACTTTGGGTTGATATTGACGAAAATTAATAAATTTCCCCTTTTTTTGAAAAACATTTGATATGGGATTTGTTATGTGCTACAATGAAGCTATAAACTACGTTTTAGAGGTGTTTTATGAGCTTTTGCGCAGATATTTTTGCTGATTATAATTGTCTGACTACTGCTGAGGGCTTGCTTTCTGCGGGAATGGAGGACGTTTCAGTTACCTTTGATATGTTTTTCCGTGAAATTCCGGATAAGGGTGGCTATGCTGTTATGGCAGGTCTTGAGCAGCTTTGCGAAAGGCTTGAGTCACTTTCATTCAGCGAAGGATTTCTTGCATCTTTGACAGAGCAGGGCTTTTCACAGAAGCTTGTTGATTATCTTGGCAGCTTCAAGTTTAAGTGCGACGTATATGCTATGCCCGAGGGCACACCTGTGTTTCCTAATGAGCCTATTGTAAAGGTTAAGGGTCCTGCAATACAGGCACAGCTTATTGAAACCTTACTTCTTAACACAATAAATTATCAGACACTCATTGCCACAAAGGGTAACAGGGTTTCACGTGCGGCGTCAGGTCGCCGTGTAATTGAAATGGGCGCTCGTCGTGCACATGGTCTTGATGCAGCGGTTGATGGTGCTCGTGCGGCGTATATCGGCGGTGTTTCTGCAACCTCATTATTCCCTGCATACACCAAGTATGGTGTGCCTGTTGCTACTATGATGGGGCACGGTTGGGTGCAGCTTTTTGATTCCGAGCTTGAGGCGTTCAAGGCTTATCTTGAGGAGCACGGCGAGGATGGTGCGTTGCTTGTTGATACCTACGATACACTTGACAGCGGCATCAAAAACGCTATTCAGGCGTTTAACGAGGTGCTTGTTCCAAAGGGCTTGCGCCCTGCAGGTGTTATTATTGACAGTGGTGATATGACCTACCTTTCAAAGCGTGCTCGTCGTATGCTTGATGAAGCAGGCTTCCCTGATTGTGATATATATGCATCCAATTCTCTTGATGAAATTCTTATCAAGGATATGCTTAATCAAGGGGCGAAAATTGACGGTTTCATTGTTGGTGAAAAGCTGATAACCTCGTCAACGTCACCTGTGCTTGACGGTGTTTATAAGCTTTGTGAAACAGAGAAAAACGGTGAAAAATCACCTGCAATAATGCTTAGTAACAACGTGAATAAGATTACAACTCCTTGCTCAAAGCGCGTGTGGAGATTGTTTGATATGGAGTCGGGCAAAGCTATTGCAGACGTGCTGACCCTTGATAACGAAAACCTTAGTGATGAAAAGGTTTATTCGCTCTTTGACCCTGACTTTACGTGGAAGCGTAAAACGGTTGATAACTTCGTTGCACGCGAAATGCTTGTAACAGTTTTCAAGGATGGCGAAAGGGTTTATAATAGCCCCTCTCTTGAGGATATACGAGCATATTGCAACGAGCAGGTTGCCTCTCTTTGGGAGGAGGTTGTTCGTTTTGAAAATCCCCACAGATATTACGTGGATTTCTCGGGCAAGCTTTGGGGCGTAAAGCAGTCTATGATTGAAAAAATTATGCGCGGCGATGCATTAACAGGAGATGGCGACAATGTCTGAGGGATACAAGGTCGGGTTAAGTCGCAACCGCTTGTTTGAATTTAATAATGCAGTTACCTTTTGCGGCAAGCTTGCAGAGGGTGATAAAGAGTCGCTTTCAAGGGCGCTGAAGCTGTTGTGCTTAAAGGAGCCTGTAATAACAACTGTTGCTGTTATCGGTGAGGATGGCGAGTGTAGCATTGTGCCCGAAAGCGTTGAACAGGAGCTTGTTTTTTCAGGGGAGAGTGCCCGTGAAATCAAGTGCGGTTTTGCGGAAAATGGCTTGTGCTTTTCAAAAAAACTGTTTGAGTTTGTTGTTAGCTGCGATGGCTTTCTTGTTATAGCAGCCCACACCTTGGTTGCTGATTGCAAATCGCTTCTTCGTCTTGCGATGTCTTTTTCCTCCTTGTGTAAAGCGGGGGCAACGTCTGTTGTGCCATCGTGTGTTGAGGTCTTTTCTGATATGACAGGTCTGCCCTTGGAGGTTAACTCACCGCTTACTGATAAACTGGCGGCGGAGCTTGATGATGGGTGGCAGAGAGTATCGCAGGTGTTTACTGAAGCCGATTACAAAATGGCAAGGGTGCGCTATTGCGAAAGCAGAAAATTTTCTGATGAGGTTGCTCTTGAGCTTGATTCGGCTTGTACAAGCAAGCTGCTTTCATTTTGCGAGGAGCAGGGAGCAGATCTTTCATCGGTTGTCGCTTTTGCTTTTTATAAGGCTCTTTGTGATAAGCTGAAGCCCACAAAAAAGCAGGGAAGAGCGTGTATCCACGCAGACAGAAGACTTTTTCTGCAGGACTGTGGAAACGTGCTCGTGGGGCCCTTTAATGGCTTTTGCGAGGCATCTCTTAACACCAAGGAAATGGCGCTTGATTTAAAGGGGCAGATAAAGGCTTTTCACAATTCCTGCTATAAGGGTGTGACGTCACCCTTTAAAACCTTTTATGACGAATTCCTTTTTATGAAAACCTCGCCGTCCTATTGTGATTCTGCATATATGTACCTTGCAGGATGTGTGAAGGACAAGGCGTCAAGGAAGCTGGCACAGAATTACGGCTGTATGAACGAGCAGCTTTGCGAGTTCTTTTCCTGTAACCTTGAGCAGAAATATTGGAGTGAGCTGAAGTCCTATTCCGATATATCTGTTTCCGAGCCTTTAAAGGAGCGTTTTGGTGCAAGCATCAGCCTTTTGAGGGTTGACGGCGCTTGTAAAATCACTCTGAGGTTTAATGAACGAAGGGTGGATAAACCCTGTGCAGATGCCGTAATCAACGGGGCAAAAAGCATTTTAGAGCAAATTTAATAATCAAGTGATAATTCTTAAGCAATTTTGAGGGTAAAACCCTTGGAATTGCTTATTTTTTTGTGAAAAATCTATTGACAAAAATGCCCTATAAAACTATAATAGTGGTACGAAGTGTATCAAAAAGGGCCAAAGTGTCTCATTTTTGTACCAAAAAACCACGAAAGGAGTTGTCAGTATGTTTTGTAGTCAGTTCGACCATGCACTTGATGAAAAGAATCGTTTTAAAATACCGGCAGCCCTTCGTGACGAGTTAGGGCTTAAAGCCTACCTCATTAAATCACCCGATTCAGAAACAAGGTGTATCTTCCTTTATTCCGAGGCAGGGTGGAACGAGCTCTATAAGGAATTCAACCAGAGCGGTGAGCACAATCAGGCAATGCGCCGTATGGCTCGTAAGATTTTATCAGGCGTTGTCAGCGGTGAGGTTGATAAGGGCGGCAGACTTACTCTCAACTCTGCACTTAAGGAATATGCAGGTATTGACGGTGAGGTTCACATTGTTGGTAACAACAACCACATTGAGCTTTGGTCACCTGAAGAGTGGGC
>JAGBTL010000158.1 GCA_017631355.1 Clostridia bacterium | reverse complement strand
CAAGAAACATGTCAGTTACAGACTATTCAGCACTTTCAAAGTGCGGTCCTGAGAGAAGCCTTCTTGCTCCTCTCAACAAAAAGAGTGGCCGTAACAGCTACGGTCGCATCACTGTTCGTCACAGAGGCGGCGGTAACAGAAAAAAGTATCGTATCATCGATTTCAAGAGAGACAAGTTTGATGTTAAGGCTACAGTAGCTACTCTTGAGTACGATCCCAACAGATCAGCTCACATCGCTCTTCTTCAGTATGAAGATGGTGAGAAGAGATACATCCTTGCTCCTGCAGGCCTCAAGGTAGGCGATGTTGTTGAAGCAGGTCCTTCAGCAGACATCAAACCCGGTAACGCACTTGCACTTAAGGATATGCCCGTTGGTACAGTAATTCACAACGTTGAATTATATCCCGGCAGAGGCGGTCAGCTTGCAAGAGCAGCCGGTAACTCAGCACAGCTTATGGCTAAAGAAGGCGGTTTCGCTCTTCTCAGACTTCCCTCAGGCGAACTTCGTAAGGTTCCCGAAGCTTGCATGGCAACAGTTGGTGTTGTTGGCAACGAGGACCACGAAAACGTTAAGATCGGTAAAGCTGGTCGTACACGCCACATGGGTATCAGACCTACAGTTCGTGGTTCAGTAATGAACCCCTGCGACCATCCTCACGGTGGTGGTGAAGGTAAGTCACCCATCGGTCGTCCCGGCCCTGTTACACCTTGGGGCAAGCCTGCTCTTGGCTACAAGACTCGTGCTAAGAAGAATCGTTCAGACAAGCTTATTGTTAAGCGTCGTAACGACAAATAAGGTCGATGAAAGGAGCTAAGAATAATGAGCAGAAGCACTAAGAAAGGATTCTACGTACAGCCCAAGCTTTACGATAGAGTTATTAAGATGAACGAAAAGGGCGAGAAAATCGTTCTTAAGACATGGAGCCGTAGCTCCACAATATTCCCCGACTTCGTTGGCCACACATTCGCAGTACATGACGGTCGTAAGCACGTTCCCGTATATGTAACAGAAGATATGATCGGTCACAAGCTCGGCGAATTCGCACCGACAAGAACCTTCAGAGGTCATGCCGGTTCAAAAACATCAAATAACGGTAAATAAGTCGAAAGGAGTGTATTAAAATGGAAGCAACAGCAAAAGTTACTTTCGTGCGTATCGCACCTCGTAAGGTTCAGATCGTTCTCGACCTTATCCGTAATCAGCCTGCTGAAAAGGCAATGGCAATTCTCAAATACACGCCTAAGGCTGCGTGTGAGGTTGTTTCAAAGCTTTTAAAGTCAGCAATGGCTAACGCAGAGAACAAAGATATGGATATGTCAAAGCTCTATGTAGCAGAATGCTATGTATGCCAGGGTCCCACACTCAAGAGAATCAGACCCAGAGCTCAGGGCCGCGCATTCCGCATCAACAAAAAGACATCACACATCACCCTTGTACTCAAGGAAGCAGAATAATCAGAAGGAGGTAATACAACATGGGCCAGAAAATTAACCCCACCGGTCTTCGTATTGGTGTAATTAAAGATTGGGAATCACGTTGGTACGCTAACAAGGCTACTTTCGGTGACACTCTCGTAGAGGACTATGAACTTCGTGAATATCTCCTTGAAACACTTGCTCCCGCAGGAGTACCCAAGGTTGAAATTGAAAGAACAGCTAAGCGTGTTCGTATCAACATTCACGTTGCTAAACCCGGCATGGTAATCGGCCGTGGCGGTGCAGAGATCGAAAAGCTCAAGGCTACACTTGAAAAGAAGCTTGGCAAAGAAGTATCTCTCAACATTATCGAAATCAAGACACCCGACGTTAACTCAACACTCGTTGCTGAAAGCATCGCTCTTCAGCTCGAAAAGAGAATCAGCTACCGTCGTGCTCTTAAGCAGGCTATCGGCCGTGCTATGAAGCTTGGCGCTAAGGGTATCAAGATTCAGGTTTCAGGTCGTATCGGCGGCGCTGAAATCGCAAGAAGCGAAACTTACAAAGAGGGTACAATTCCTCTTCAGACAATCCGTGCTGACATCGACTACGGTTTCGCAGAAGCTAAGACAACTTATGGCCGTATCGGCATTAAAGTTTGGATCTACACAGGCGAAGTTCTTCAGGTTTCAAACAACGAAAACCGTCAGAAACCCGTTCGCAGAAGACCTCGCAAGGAAAACAGAGAAGGAGGAGCTAAATAATGTTATTACCTAAGCGCGTAAAACGTCGTAAAGTGCAGCGTGGCCGTCTTAAGGGCGCAGCTCACAAGGGCAACAAAGTAACATACGGTGATTTCGGTCTCGTAGCTCTCGAACCTTCATGGATCACTTCCAGACAGATCGAGGCTGCCCGTATCGCTATGACACGTTATATCAAGCGTGGTGGTCAGGTATGGATCAAGATCTTCCCTGACAAGCCCATCACTCAGAAACCCGCTGAAACTCGAATGGGTTCAGGTAAAGGTTCACCTGAATATTGGGTAGCAGTTGTAAAACCCGGCAGAGTAATGTTTGAAATCGCCGGTGTTGATGAGGAACTCGCTCGTGAGGCTATGCGTCTTGCAGCTATGAAGCTTCCCATCAAGTGCAAATTCGTAACTAAAGCAGAACAGGAAAAGGACGGTGTGCAGTAATGAAAGCAAGTGAAATCAGAAAACTGTCCGCCGCAGAGATGGACGCAAAGCTCGCTGAGCTCAAGAAGGAGCTTTTCAACCTTCGCTTCCAGCAGGCTGTTAATCAGCTTGACAACCCCATGAGAATAAGCGCAGTTAAGAAGGATATCGCTAGAATTAAGACAGTTCAGCGTGACATCGTTCTTCACGGCCAGAATTCTTAAGAAAGGGAGGACTGAACAATGAGCGAAAGAAATCTCAGAAAAACTCAGGTCGGCATCGTATCAAGCGATAAGATGGACAAGACAGTAGTAGTAACAATCAAGGATAAGGTTAGACACCCTCTTTATAAGAAAATCGTTAACCGTACCGTTAAGGTAAAGGCTCACGACGAAAACAACATCTGTGGTGTAGGTGACCGCGTTCTTATTATGGAAACTCGCCCTCTTTCAAAGGATAAGAGATGGAGAGTAGTAGAAATTATCGAAAAAGCCAAATAATTGGTGCAGCTAAAGGAGGCCAAATACAATGATCCAGCAGCAGACTTATCTTAAGGTAGCTGACAACACAGGTGCTAAAGAAATCATGTGCATTCGTGTTCTTGGCGGTACCGGAAGAAGATATGCTAACATCGGCGACGTCATTGTTGCTTCTGTTAAGAAAGCAGCACCCGGCGGAGTCGTTAAGAAGGGCGACGTTGTTAAGGCAGTAGTTGTACGTACTGCAACAGGCGTTCGCCGTGATGATGGCACATATATTCGTTTCGACGAAAATGCAGCCGTAATCATCAGAGAAGATAAAAACCCCAGAGGTACTCGTATCTTTGGACCCGTAGCAAGAGAACTTCGTGATAAAGATTATCTCAAGATCCTCTCACTTGCTCCGGAAGTACTTTAAGGAGGTGTCACGATGAGTAAAGTTCATGTTAAATCAGGCGACACAGTAGCTGTTATCAGCGGTAAAGATCGTGGCGCTAGAGGTAAAGTAATGGCTGTTAGCCCCTCAGAAGGCAAAGTTATTGTCGAGAAGGTAAACGTTGTTAAGAAGCACGTTAAGCCTCGTAAGATGGGCGAACAGGGCGGTATCATCGAAGCTGAAGCAGCTCTCTATGCTAGCAAAGTTCAGCTCGTATGCCCCAAATGCGGCAGACCCACAAGAGTTGGTCACGTAATTGAAAACGGCAAGAAGATGCGTGCTTGCAAGCACAGCGACTGTCTTGCACACTTTGAATAATTAGGGAGGAACATGACAATGGCAAGATTAAAGACAGCTTACGTCAATGAGGTTGCACCTCAGATGATGAAAAAGTTCGGTTATAAGAGTGTTATGCAGATCCCTAAGCTTGATAAAGTTGTTATCAACGTAGCTTGCGGTGAAGCAATCGCTAACTCAAAGGTTCTTGACGCTGTAGTTTCCGATCTCAGACAGATTACAGGTCAGCAGCCCGTTCTTTGCAAGGCAAAGAAATCAGTAGCTAACTTCAAACTCCGTGAAGGCAT
>JAGBTL010000157.1 GCA_017631355.1 Clostridia bacterium | reverse complement strand
TTTTTGTGCTCGTTGGGCTTATGTCTGCTTTGAGCGTTTCTGCAAGTGCCGCCAATATTGGCACAGTTACAGGAGTAATGCAGGATACCTCAGACCCTGACAATACAGCACTTAACTGGAGCTTCACTTATAACCGCTATGAGGGCACAGCTACACTTACTCTCAGCGGCACAGGGTATATGCCCAATGCGGTCTATGAGGATTCGTGGCTTGTTGTGCAGAATGAGGTTCAGTGCTACATTACAAAGCTTGTTGTCAAGGATGGCGTCAGAAGCATTATGGAAAATGCTTTTATGGGTGAGGCTTATCTTGAAGAGGTCACCTTGCCCGATTCAATTGAATATATCGGTGAGGGCGCATTTGCCTATACTGCCATTGAAAGGTTCAACGTTCCACAAAAGGTTGATTATTTGAACAGCCTTATGTTTGTGGGCTCACCAATCAAAATCTTTACTGTTTCACCTTATAATGAATATTACAAGGCGGTTGACGGTGTTATTTACTCCAAGGATATGACAGAGCTTGTTATTGCTCCTGCAGGCAAGTGGATTGATAACCCGAATTATTCCTACACAATTCCTTCAACAGTAACCACTATTATGCCTTATGCATTCCTAAACGTTAACGTTAACAGTATCACGATTCCCTCTAACGTTAAGGTTATCAAGCAGATGGCGTTTTTCGGTGCAGGGCTCAGCAGGGTTTATTTCCGCAATGGTATTGAAATGCTTTACGACAGCGTTTTCCTTGATTGTCCCAAGCTTACCTTTGTTCACTTGCCCTCATCACTTAAGTACGTCGGCTCATACACTTTTGGTTATAATAATGCTATTGATTATGATTCCATAGCAGCACTCCTTAAGCAGGAGGGCGTGTCATATAAGCCCCTTACCGAGGAAAACGTTGAATATTATCTTGAAATCCTCGGCTACACCATTGACCAGTTTTATATCCCGTATCCTAACAAATCCTTCCAGATATTTGCTCCGGATGGCTCGGCAGGTGCTAAATATGCTTCCGGCAATGGTATGAAGTACGTTCGCAGTCAGGCGCTCACTCCGTCAATCTCAAGTGTTACAACGTCTAATGGCGGTATGCTTGTTAAATGGACTCAGTCAAGTGACGCCACAGGCTATTACCTTTACCGAAAAAACCTTAACGGTGTATGGGAGCGCATAGCAATTGTTCGTGGTGTCAGCAATACGTCATATCTTGATGCAGGCGCATACGTTGGCAGAACAAATATCTATACCGTGAGGGCGTATAATTCCACAGGTCAGAGCTATTGCTATCAGACAGGTGTTTCGGGCTTTTACGTTCCTGCACCAAAGCTTACAAGCATTGCAAATAACGTTGGCGGTCTTCGCATTTACTGGGCAAAGCAGAGCGGCATTAAAAATTACCTTGTGTACCGAATGGCTCCCGGTCAGTTTTCGTGGCAGTATCTCGCAACTGTTTCAGGCTCTGCCACAACCTACCTTGATAAAGCTGTCAAATCCAACAACCGCTATTATTACACAGTGAAAGCGGTTATCGGCAACACCAACAGCGCATATGACAATACAGGCCTTTCTGCTATTTATGTCAGCGCACCTACATTTTCAGTTTATAACATCACTAACGGTATTGCAGTAAAGTGGTCACATAGCTCTACTGCTAACAGCTTCCGTATATATCGCAAAACCAATGGTGGAAGCTGGCAGTTCATAAAAACCGCAGCAGCCAATGATACCGTTTACTACGACAAGGCCGTTACGCGCGGAACAGCCTATACCTACACAGTCAGAGCAATTTATAACAACTCTGTTAGCTGCTATGAGCCTGCAGGTAAAACTATTGTTTCAATCAATGCGCCTTTGACAATCAAAACGGAAAATAGGGTGTCAGGTGTTATGGTTAGCTGGAACAAGGCTCTTGGTGCTAAGGGCTATCACATATACAGAAAAACAGCAGGCGGCAGCTTTGTGCGGATTGCATCCGTTTCAGGCATTGCAACTCTGCAGTATCTTGATACCAAGGCGCAGAGCGGTGTTACCTATTACTACACCGTAAGGGCTTATAACGGCTCCTCATTGTCAACCTATGACACAACAGGTAAGGCGCAGCTTTTCATTTATACGCCTCGTTTAAGCTCTGCACAGAGCACAAAAGCAGGTGTTGTTATTAACTATACCAAGTCAGCAAATTGCGACGGCTATTACGTTTACCGTAAAACGTCGGGCACAAGCTGGGTACGTATAGCAACAGTAAAGGGCGCTGATACACTTTCCTATACGGACAAGGGCGCACAGAAGGGCACAACGTACATTTACACCGTAAAAGCATATAAGGGCTCTGTAATGAGCGGCTATTTTGCAAACGGTATTGAGGTTAAGGATAAATACTGATATGTTTTTTAAGAAGAAAAGGGCTACGGAAACCCAAGGCTACAAGTACAGGCCAAGGCAGTTTGACCGCGATGAAAAGATAGAAATTCAGAAAATTGTTTCAAACATTCCGGTTACACAAAAGCTGCTGTCACAGGAGCTGCTTGTTACAGCCATAAATAATTTCGTGGTAAAAAATATTAAAATTGGTTCAACAGCGGCCCACCATATAAATACAACAAAGCATCCGCAGTTGTTTTTTCAGTCTGTTGAGGAGTTGATTTCCTCTACGGAAAATCTGCAAAAGCTTGAACCATATTGGCGCTTTGAAGGGCACACACCTACGGAGCAGCTTGAGGATTTTGTTTCCCGACGGGACAAAATTATAAAGGGCTTCATTTACGAGTCCTTTACACAGCTTGTTGAGGAGCTTGAAAAAAAGAAAAGTCCCTCTGCAAAGCAAAGGCTGTTTGATGAATATCAGGCATCCTTGTTGAATAAGTTAGATGTTTGCGGTGAAGAGAATTTTGAGTTTTTCAAAACCCTGTGCCGTGAAAAATTGAATATCAGTGAATAAAGGAGAAGATGAAAAATGGCTTATCTTACAGATATTGAAATTGCACAGAGCTGTCAGATGAAACCTATTGCTGAAATTGCAAAGAAGGCTGGTGTAGGTGACGAGTTCCTTGAGCCCTACGGCAGATATAAGGCAAAGGTTGATTTGTCTTATATCAACACCAAGGATAAGGAGGGCAAGCTCGTTCTCGTAACAGCAATCACTCCCACTCCTGCAGGTGAGGGCAAAACAACCACTACAATCGGTCTTGCTGACGGTATGAACCTTATCGGTAAAAATACTTGTGTTGCACTTCGTGAGCCTTCTCTTGGCCCTGTTTTCGGTGTTAAGGGTGGCGCTGCAGGTGGTGGCTACGCTCAGGTTGTTCCTATGGAGGATATCAACCTTCACTTTACAGGCGACTTCCACGCAATCGGTGCCGCAAACAACCTTCTTGCAGCAATGCTTGATAACCACATTCAGCAGGGCAATGCTCTTGGTATTGACGTTAAGAGGATTACATGGAAGCGTTGTGTTGATATGAACGACAGACAGCTTCGTAACATTGTTGACGGTCTTGGTGGCAGAATGCAGGGTGTTCCCCGTGAGGATGGCTTTGATATTACTGTTGCAAGCGAGATTATGGCTGTTTTCTGTCTTGCTACTTCAATTACAGACCTTAAGGAGCGTCTTGCCCGTATAGTTGTTGCTTATGATTACAGCGGCAAGCCTGTTACCTGTGGTGACATCAAAGCGCAGGGTGCAATGACTGCACTTCTTCTTGATGCTGTAAAGCCTAACCTTGTTCAGACACTTGAGGGCACACCCGCGTTTGTTCACGGTGGTCCCTTTGCAAATATTGCACACGGCTGTAACACAGTTCTTGCTACAAAAATGGCACTGCGTACAGCAGATTATGCTATTACTGAGGCAGGCTTTGGTGCTGATCTCGGTGCAGAAAAAGTCCTTGACATCAAGTGCCGTGCAGCAGGTCTCAAGCCCTCTGCAGTTGTAGTTGTTGCAACAGTTCGTGCACTTAAGATGCATGGCGGTCTTAAGAAGGATCAGCTTGGCGAGGAGAACATTGAAGCACTCGGAAATGGTGTTCCCAACCTTCTTCGTCACGTATCAAATATCAAAAACGTTTACAAGCTTCCTTGCGTTGTTGCTGTAAACCGCTTCCCCACAGATACAGATGCTGAAATTGATTTTATCATAGCAAAGTGTAAGGAGCTTGGTGTAAATACAGTCCTTTCAACAGTTTGGGCAGATGGTGGTAAGGGCGGCGTTGAGCTTGCTAAAGAGGTTGTTCGCCTTTGCGAGGAAGAGGATAATTCAACCTTCACATTCTCTTATGAGGACGACACAACAATTGAAGAAAAGCTTAATGCAATTGTTACAAAGGTTTATGGCGGTGATGGTGTTGAGCTTACAACAAATGCTAAAAAGCAGATGGAAACACTTGTTGCAGACGGCTTCGGCAAGCTTCCTGTTTGCGTTGCTAAAACACAGTACAGCTTCTCTGATGACCCCACAAAGCTTGGTGCTCCCGAGGGCTTCAAGGTTACTGTAAGAAATCTTAAGGTTTCTGCAGGTGCAGGCTTTGTGGTTGTTTTAACCGGAGACATTATGACCATGCCGGGACTTCCCAAGGTTCCTGCTGCAGAAAAAATTGACGTTACAGAAGACGGTAAAATTGTCGGTCTTTTCTAATAAATTATTTATCGGAGTTACACGTAATGGAAAACACAACAGAAAAAAAGAAAATAGTTTTAAGCTGTATTCAGCCCACAGGTACACCCACACTCGGTAATTACCTTGGTGCTCTCAAAAACTGGAAGAATATGTGTGATGACTACAACTGCCTTTATGGTGTTGCTGACCTTCATTCAATCACAGTTCCTACCTTCCGTGAGAATCCTGCACAGCTTAAGAAAAATACCCTTGAGCTTTATGCATTGCTTATTGCTCTTGGTATTGACCCTGAAAAGAACGTTATTTTCGTGCAGAGCCACGTGCCTACACACGCTCAGCTCGGTTGGATTCTTAACTGCTACACACAGTTTGGCGAAGCATCAAGAATGACACAGTTCAAGGAGAAGAGTCAGAAGCTTGGCGAGAACATCTCTGTCGGCCTTTTTGACTATCCTGTGCTTATGGCAGCGG
>JAGBTL010000156.1 GCA_017631355.1 Clostridia bacterium | reverse complement strand
TTTGAGAACTCAAAGGATACTATGTTTTACAATGCACCGTTTGTTCTTACACCAAAGGAAAACGAGGATATTCTCACTCTCGCAAATGCACGTGAGGTTATAATGGCGCTTGGCTTTGGCAGGGTTTCTGTAATGACAGCTAAAAAACACGATAAGCTTATTGCCTTTACGTCACAGCTTGCACATATTGTATCAAATGCTTACGTTAAAAGCCCGTCTGCTCTTGAAAGAAAGGGTATTTCCGCAGGAAGCTATAAGGACCTGACACGTGTTGCTTACCTTAATGAAAATATGTGGACAGAGCTTTTCCTTGAAAATAAGGATAACCTTATTTTTGAACTTGATTATATCATTTCAGAGCTTCAAAAATATAGCGATGCAATGAAAAACAACGATTTTGATACTCTCTGTCAGCTACTTAAAGAGGGTAAGGAAATGAAGCTGAAGGCTGATTGAATACTATCTTTTTGTTTTAAATTCGCTTTTTTGAATCAAAAATACTTTGCTTTATTTACATATAAAGCATCCAGTAAAAAGCCGTTAATTGACGGCTTTTTTTTGCTTTTGAGGAACTGTTTTTTGTGTTTTGGCATTTTACCCATTTTGTTGTATTTTTGTCACAAAAAAATTGGTTATATTTTAGTCAATCTGCTACTTCCTAAAAATCAAAAAAGTGTTATAATATAATAGTAAATTAATATACCCATAAAGGAGAAGTATTAAATGAAGAAGGCATTAAGTTTATTTTTGGCAATGCTTATGTTGCTCTCTGTTTTCAGTGTTTCAGCATTCGCAGCCACAACTCCTGTAATCACATCAGCTTATGATGGTTACTTTGGTGCAACACTCGTCTGGACAGCAGACGTTGGTGCAGCAGGCTACGGAGTGTACCGTTTTGATTCTGCAGATGCAGAGCCTGTTTTGCTTGATGATGTTACAACAACGTCTTACATTGACAAAACAGTTACATACGGTGGCACATACAAGTATGCTATTGCATCAAAGAACGTTGACGGTTCTTTTGAGAAGGTTAGCATTGATGATGCTGTGTTAGTTGTTTACAACCGTGTTCAGGTTATAAGCATTTACAGCAACTACGAGGGTGTTAACATTTCTTGGAAATCAAACTCTACTGCAAAGAACGGCTACAGAATCTCTCGTTCAGTAAACGGCGGTGCATTCAAGTTCCTTGCAGACGTTAAGACAACAAGCTACATTGATGCTGACGTTACATACGGCACACAGTACAAGTACCACATCGTTTCTCTCGGTGCTGAGCTTAACACAACAGAGTCACTTCAGACAGCTGTTCCGCTCACAGTTAACTATAACCTTGTTGACCTTAAGGTTCCCACTTCTACAAACAAGGGCGTAGAGCTTATCTGGACAAAGCTTGACGGTGCAGAGGGCTATGAAATTTATCGCAAGTCAAATAAGGCAGGCGATAAGGGCGCTCTCGTTGGCACAACAGATGCAGACGTTTGCAAGTTCACAGACGCTACTGTAGAAAAGGGTGTTACATATAGCTACTGCGTAATCGTTAAGAATTCAGGTGCTACACCTGACTATGCAAACGGCAGAAGCATCAGATACACAGTTGCACATTTCCTTAAGCACGTTAACCAGTTTGATGGTCTCAAGATTGAGTGGACACCTGTTCAGAACGCTGTTAAGTACTATCTCTACAAGGATGGCTCACTTCTTACAACACTTGACACAACATCATACCTTGATAAGGACGTTGCAAACGATAACCGTTACAAATATTCACTTGACGTTCAGTTTGCAAACGGTGTTCTTGCTACATTCACATACGAAGAGCTTGTAAACACTAAGCTTTACGCTGATGCTAACGAATATGAAAACGGCTTCCTTTATGAGAGACCTGTTTGTACTCGTGTTGGCGTTAACGATGCGGGTGTAACAGTTCACGTATTCAACCTTGATGTTGATAAGGTTGTTGTTGACCTTAACCCCACAGTATATAACGTTGGTTACAAGCACTACGAGTGTGCGGAGTGCGGCGTTAAATCTTCACAGAAGGTTATTGCTCAGCTCGCACCCAAGACTCCTGAAATCCTTTCTCTTCATAATACAAACCTTGGTGTTAAATTAACATGGGAAATTGTTGACGGCGCAGACCTTTACGTTGTTTACCGTCGTGCAACAGTTAACGGTGTTGCAAGTGGCTGGCAGATTATCAGAACATTGACAGGTGATACCTGCTATGATAACACTGTACAGACCGGTGTTTATTACAAGTACGCAGTTAAGGCTCTTCGCAGAACAAGCTATGCAAGTCCTGTTGCAGTTGTTGAAAACGAGGAAACAGGCATTAACACATTGTACTGGGCAAAGAACTTTGCAAGAGCAAATGCTTACTACATCTATCGTAAGGATGATCCCACAAGCATCTTTTGGAATGCAATCGGTCTTATCAGCGATAAGAACTCATTCTATTCAGAAACTTCAGGCAAGTACCTTGCTTTCTTCAAGGATCTTAATCCTATGGAAGGTGAAAACACATACTGTGTTCGTAGCGTGCTTATCAGTGATCTCGGCGCAGGCAGAGTTATCAGAGCTGTAAAAACTCCTTCAGGCCTTGCAGTTAAGAATAACGTTTCAGGTATTCTCTTTAGCTGGAATAAGGTTGCAGGCGCAACAAGCTACAGAGTATATCGCAAGCTTGATTCTGACAGATATTGGACATTTATGGGTTACACAACCAAGACATACTATCCTGATTATCAGACAGACAGCGGCAACACATACGTTTACACAGTAAGAGCAGTTAGCAACGGTCACTTCAGTGATTATGTTCGCGATGGCATTAAGATCACAAGATTGGATGCTCCTAAGCTTGTTTCAGCAAAATCAAGCAGAGAGGGTATTACAGTTGAATTTGAACAGGTTTCAGGTGGCGTTCGTTACAATGTTTACAGAAAGACCGCAAATTCAAACTGGGTAATGATTGGTAAAATTGTTGATCTTGATTCAAGCGCTTACCTTGACAGATTTGCAGTTAAGGGTGTTACATACACCTATACAGTAAGAGCTGTTGACAGCCTTACAGCAAGCGCAGATGCTGATATGAGTGCTTACAACTCAGGCATCTCCTGCAAGGATCTCTACTAATAAAACAGAACCTCAACCCGATTGGGTTGAGGTTCATTTTTTGTTTCTTTATTTATATAGCTTATCCAATATCTCAATAGCGTGTGCAATGCAGCCGTCATTGTTGGAACATGTTACGTGGGTTGCAACGTTCAAGGCTTCTGTGGAGCCGTTTTCTGGAACAAAGCCTGCGGCAGCGGCAACAAGCATTTCCACGTCGTTATATCCGTCACCTGCGGCGTAGGTGTCTTTTTTATTAACACCTAAATATTCTGCAAGCTTATGCAATCCTGTTCCCTTATCCACACCTTTTTTGAGTATTTCAACGTAATTTCCTGTGGTTTTCAGGTAGTTTACCTCCGGATGCTCATCAAGTATTTTTTGCACCTCAACGGAGCGTCCGTGAGCTGCAACCATAACCTTTGTCCATGGACGCGGTGCATCCTCAGGCTTGGCTACGTTAAAAAACTCAATATCCTGGCTTGTGAAATGGTGGTGCGAGTGCTCGTTCAGATTGACCGCACACACCTTGTCTGTATTGTAAAACTCAATGCACATATCAGGGAATTGCGTTAGCAGGTGGTTTACAGCGGGCAAGCCCTCATCACCGATAGCATCATTGAACACTATTTCTTGCTTTTCATAGTCATAAGCCATTGCGCCGTTACCAAGCAGAACAGGGGCATTGATATACTCAGGGTCATATAAGTGGAAGCCCTGATATATTCTGCCTGTGCAAACGGTGAAAAAGCCACCCTTTGATATATAGTCGGATATGGCAGCTCTTACGTCGGCTGTGATTTCGCCCTCATCGTTTTTCAACGTGCCGTCAAAATCGCTTGCAATAAGAACGTTTTTAAACTTCATAATATCACCGCAAATATTATAACAAAGATTGTGACTTGATTCAACAAATAAATGTTTTATCTTGGGCTTGTGTACTTGTGGATAATGTGTTAAAAAAGTTGAAAACACCTTGATTATGGTGTTTTGCAATGATATAATATTAAATTGAAATATAATGTAATATCCGAATTGAAAGGTGAATTTTGTGGATAGAAGAGAAGATTTAAGAAACGTAGCCATTATTGCCCACGTTGACCATGGCAAAACAACTCTTGTTGACCAGCTTCTTCATCAGAGCGGCATTTTCCGTGATAATGAGCAGGTTGATGATCGTGTTATGGACTCAAACGACCTTGAAAAGGAACGCGGCATTACCATTCTTTCAAAAAATACAGGCATACACTATAATGGTGTTAAAATCAATATTGTTGATACTCCCGGCCACGCTGATTTTGGCGGTGAGGTTGAGCGTATTATGATGATGGTTGACGGCGTGTTGCTTCTTGTAGATGCCTTTGAGGGTTGTATGCCCCAGACGCGCTTTGTTTTGAAAAAGGCATTGGCGCTTGGTAAAAAGGCTATTGTTGTTATCAACAAAATTGACCGACCCGGTGCAAGACCTCTTGAGGTTATTGATGAGGTTCTTGACCTGTTTATTGAGCTTGGTGCAAATGATGACCAGATAGAGTTTCCTGTTGTGTTTGCATCCGCAAGAGACGGCTATGCATCTCTTAACCACGAGGTTCGCGAGGGTGATATGCGCCCCTTGCTTGATTCAATTATTGAAAATATTGATCCGCCCTGCGGCGATATGAACGGACCCTTGCAGATTCTTTTTTCAAGCCTTGATTACGATGATTATCTTGGCAGAATCGGTGTTGGTAGGGTAGAGCGTGGTAGTGTCAAGGAGGGTCAGCAGGCAGTTCTTTGCCGACAGGACGGCTCCACACAGAACGTTAAAATTGTAAAGCTTTATAATTTTGAGGGTCTTGCTCGTGTTGAGTGCCCCGAGGCTAAAATGGGTGACCTCATTGCTGTGTCAGGTATTGCCGAGCTTAATATCGGTGAAACAGCTTGTGATAAGGAGCATCCCGATCCGCTTCCCTTTGTTAAAATTGATGAGCCCACAATCTCAATGAACTTCATTGTAAATGATAGTCCCTTTGCAGGACAGGAGGGTAAGTTTGTTACCTCGCGTAACATCCGTGCCCGACTTTTCAAAGAGGTTGAAACAAACGTAAGTATGCGCGTTGAGGAAACCGATTCTACCGATACCTTTAAGGTCAGCGGTCGTGGTGAACTTCATCTTTCAATTCTCATTGAAACAATGCGTCGTCAGGGCTATGAATTCCAGGTTTCGCGTCCTCAGGTTATTTACAAGCACGGACCTGATGGTGAGCTTCTTGAGCCTATGGAGCTCCTTATTGTTGAGGTTCCCGAGGCTTACGTCGGCGCAGTTATGGAAAAAATCGGCTCACGTAAGGGTGAGCTTGAAAATATGGACGTGCGTGACGGTGGTTCAACTCACATTGAGTTTAAAATCCCTGCACGTGGTCTTATCGGTTATCGTTCAGAGTTTATGACTGATACTAACGGTAACGGTATCATGAACAACCTTTTTGCAGGTTATGAGCCTTATAAGGGCGACATTCAGATGCGTGAGCGCGGTTCTATTGTTGTTCACGAATCAGGCGAGTCAACAGGCTACGGTCTCTTTAACACACAGGACCGAGGCAGACTTTTTATTGGACCCGGTGTGCCTGTTTATGAGGGTATGATTGTTGGTGAGTGTTCTAAAAACGAGGATATTGTTTGTAACGTTTGTAAAAAGAAGCAGATGACAAACACACGTGCATCAGGTAGTGATGATGCTCTTCGCCTTGTTCCCCATACCACACTTTCACTTGAGCAGTCAATGGAGTTTATCGGTGACGACGAGCTTCTTGAGCTTACACCAGAGAGTATGCGTCTCAGAAAGAAAATCCTTTCAAAGGAAAAGCGTATGAAACAGCAGTTCGGACGCAAATAATTTCAGACGGAGGTATTCCTATGAATAAAAAAACCTTTATATTTCTCCTTGTTGCAGTTGTAATTATCGGCTTTGTAGCAGGATTTGCAGTTGCTAAAAGTAATAGTAATGAAGAGGAAACAACGTTGCCCTTGATTGATGCAACAGTTGAGCTTCCTGATGAATCTGAGGCTGTGACAGAGGAGGAAACAGAAACCGAAACAGAAACTGAATCTGAAACAGAAACCACAGAGGAAAGCACAACGGAAAAGGTGCTTAAGAGCGAAACAATCAGCACAGATTACTTCAATCTTTATACTCCTGCTGAGTGGTATGGTGAATACACCTGCAAAACCCAAAAGCCAAACGATGACGGCTCATTTATTCTTGTTTTCACACATAACGAAAGCAAGGCCGCAGGCGTTGATGGTATGGTTTTTGAGCTTGAGGTTTATCCGCAGACAGAGGGAGATAATCCCGAGGACATTCCCGGTGCAAAATTAGAGGGTATCCTTACCGTTGACGGTGAAAGATTCAACGTAGTTTCAAGACACGCTACCGACGTCAGATATACCGAGGATACAGCCGATGGCTATGCAAACATCCGCGACAAGGCAAGCGAGCTTATAGCATCCATGGAAACAAAGGATGGCGTTGAATTTGAAGCAAAATAAACAGGTGGTAATTGTGAATAAAAGCTTTTTTCATAAACTTATTTCGATAGCTCTTGCAATGGCTACTGTGATCAGCCTCGTGGGCTTTGCTACAGGCTGTGATAATGATAAAACTGATAATAATGAGAGCACCACGGTAGCGGGAACAACAGCAACCGCAGAGGCAACAGAGACTACTGCTCCTACAAAACCATCTGTGGAGAACGCTTCTACAGATGCAGCTAAAAAGTTTTTTGAAGAGGAGCTGCTTCAAAAAAACAATAATGGCTTCAGTGATATTGTTTATATGCTTAATGAGCCTGAAAAGACAAGGGCAACCTGGCTTATAACTCCTCAGTTTGAGGATTTTTCTAAGGCAGAGTACGATGCGGTAATTTATCCGGAGCTGTCTGACCGCAAGTATTCCGACGTTGTTAACGAGGCAGAGTTTGCGGAGCTTAAGGGTGACGGCACCAAGGCAAGCGAGTGGTTTTTTATCAATGGTGACGAGCTAAACACATTGTTTGATTCTGTTTTTGAAAAAGGTCGCTTTACGGTTAATGATTTATTAGGCACCAATGAGGATGACAGAATCACGTCCAAGGGCTTTTACGTTTACAAGGACGAGGCTGAATATAATATGTATTATACATATTACGTGAATTATCGTCACGTAGCTCACGAGGGGGATAAGGTTATTCTTAAGGTGAACCTTATATCTGCAGTTGAGGTTTCCGCAACTCCTGGCTACGTAGGAGTTTGCGAGTTTGATTCATTGCGCAGCCTTGGAAGACTTACGCTTGCTGAAAATGAGATGCCCGAGGATTTCACCTTTGATGAGGTAGCTGATCAGTTGTATATTAACACAGACACCTTGAATGAATACACGTTTACCTTCATTGAAACTGCAGACGGCTACAGGCTGCATTCATTTGAAAAATAATAAAATCAGAACAACCTTGCGGATAATCACTTTCGCAAGGTTGTTTTTTGTAAGGTTGCAAAAATCCGCAAAATGTGTTAAAATGTATGCATTAGTGAGGTGTTAATATGGCAGACAAAAGATTCCTCGACGAAAACGATAACCGTAAATTTTCGGTGGATGACGATTATATTGAAATCATAGATGATTCAGATAATGATATTTTCAGCAGCTCAATTCCCGATGTTATTGAGCTTGAGCCTGACGATATCTTCAGCGCTTCATCCAAGGATGTGTACATCGGAAAAAAGAAGCAGCAGGAAGCTGATAATAACGTTTATTTTACAAAGCGCAGCACTCCGGAGCAGGCTTCTGTGCGCAGAACGGCACCACAGCCTGTTCAGCGCCCTGTACAGAGACCACAGCAGACGCAACAGAGAGCGGTGCAAAGAGCGCAAGCACCTGCCCCAAAACAACAGGCACCTGTCCAGAGAAGACAACAGCCCACACCCGAGCAGGTTCGTCAGCAGCAGCTCAGGGAAAGACAGCGTGTTCAACAGCAGGCAAATATGCGTGCTGCAAACAGTCGTAGTAATACACAGAAAATAAGAGTTATTGACAGCGAGGAGATTTCAGATTTTGAGGCTCGTCGCAAAAACGCTCAGCCTAAGGGCGGCGCAGCAAGGAAAACGTCACCTGCAGTAAAGGTGCTGGTTGTTCTTCTTGCCGTTATAATCGGCTTTGGCGCAATTGCTTTTGTAATGGCAGGGTCGGTTGTTGGCAAGTTTAATAAGGCAGACCCCATTGAGCATATTGATGACGTTTCTTCGCTTCGTAGCGAGGCTCACGTAAGGAATATTCTCCTTATTGGTGCCGATGCAGACCGAGGCGGCTCTTCACGAAGTGACAGTATTATGATTGCATCTGTAAATAAGCAGACGGGCAGAATTACAGTCTGCTCAATTCTTCGTGATACTCACCTTGACGTTCCGGGGCATCAGGAGTCCAAGGTTAATGCGGCGTACTCATGGGGCGGTGCAAATCTGCTTATTCAGACTATTGAACAGAATTTCGGTATCAAAATTGATGACTATGCCGTTGTTAATTTTGATATGTTCACAGCCCTGATTGATGGGCTTGGTGGTATTGAGCTTGACGTTACCGAGGATGAGGCGGACTACATAAACAACCGCCATAAATACGGCAAGGAGGAGAAGCCTGAGGAGGTTCCCTACGGTGAGGGTGTACGTCTTTCAGGCTATCAGGCATTGTGGTATTCACGAATCCGTAAGCTTGGCAATGGTGACTGGGATAGAACAGAGCGTCAGCGTAAGGTTATTTCCGCTATTATGAAGGACGTTAAGGGTCAGCTTAATCCTGTTGGCGTGTTCGGACTTGTTTCCACAGCGCAGGAGGTTGCTCCATATATCACAACCACACTTTCTACAAACGACTTCTGGTCACTTATGTTTAGTATGATGTCCTGCATGACAAAGACAGGCGGCAATATGGACAAGCTGCTTGTAACACAGCAGATTCCCTTTGAGGATACTTGGTGGTATTCATCTCAATGGGATGGCTCAAGCATTTCACTTGATCTTGAAGCAAACCGCGATAAGCTTCAGACTCTTCTCTATGAGGATTACGAGATATCCGAAGAGACCGAGGCTTCTACTGCAGAATAAAACGTAATAAACAATTAAACTCCCGCATATATTTTTTTAGAATATATGAAGGGAGTTTATTTTTATGGATATTTCATTAAAGCATACGGATTACCACTATCTTAAAGCATTGTCAAACAGCGTTGTGGAGGAGGTCGTGGAGTGCGACTTTACCTTACCTGAATATATGCCCGAAATTCTTCGGGTAATCAAATCAAGTGCCACACCAAAGGTTACCTCCTGTCGTCTTGTAGGGGAGCGTATTACTGTTGATGGTGTGTGTGAGTTAAGGTTGGTTTATACTGCCGAGGATGACGCTGTATATAGCTTTACACAGTCCCGATCCTTTACCCGATATTGCGAAAACACCGCCTATGCAGATTGTGTTGACGTAAGCGTAAGGGCAGGGGTGTCATACGTCAATTGTCGTGCAACGGGCACAAAGCGCGCCGAAATGAAGGCAGGTATATCACTTACCTTTTCAGGTTGGCTGAAGGAGTCGGCAGATATCATTTCTCTTGATAGGGAGTGCGGAGTTGAGGCGAAGTGTGAGTTTGTAAGGGCCATGTCGTTAGGCTGTCGTCAGACAAAGCAGTTTTCTATGAGCGACACCGTGACCCTTGACGTTCCAAGTGCTTTTGTTATCAGCACCCGTGGTAGTGCAGTTTGTACCGAAATACGCAAAATAAATAACAAAATTATGGTGAAGGGCGATTCGGTTGTTGACGTGTGCTACGTTGACGTAAATAACCGAACACAAAGAATCAAGCACCTTATCCCAATAAATCAGATTATGGAGTTTGAGGGTATGGAGGAGCGCTTTACAGGAAACGTGTCACTTTCCGTTTGTTGTGTTGACGTGATACCAAAGGGTGAGTCGGGCGGTGCTTGCAGCTGCTTTGATATATCCTTGGGTGTAGATGCAACCGTAACCATGTGGGAGGAAATGGAGCTTAACGTTATCTCCGATGCTTATGCTATCGGTAAGGGCATTGAGCTGAAAAAAGTCCCCTGCAAATTTTATAGCGCCGTGGACGAAATAAGGGAAACCTTTGCTTCTGAAAATAATCTTACGCTTTGCGCCGAGGGCGTTTCCGAGGTTGTTGACCTTGCAGGTGAAATTACAAACGTGACTGTCACCAATGATGGCGAAAGGCTTAACCTCAATGGTAGCCTCGCCTTATCATTTATTGTAAAGGATAACAGCGGCACCTTATCAAGCGTTAATAAAATGATGGATTTCAGCTTCGTCAGAAATATGGGAAGGGAGTGCAGCAACGTTGTTTGTAGTCCTGTTGTAACGCTTGTATCCCTTGATTGCGGTGTAAAAAACGGTGGCGTTGCCGTCCGAGGGGAAATAAATGCGGTGGGAACAGTTATGGATGAAATAACTATTGATGCCGTGGTTGATATTTCAGAAAGTGATATCCCCGTTGCCGTAAATCACAACGCAATAACAATTTATTTCCCTGAAAAGGAAAACGAAAGCCTGTGGTCAATTGCCCGAAGGTATAATACAACCGTCAACGCTATTGCCGAAGAAAATTGCCTTGAGGGAGATACAACTGAAAATCTAAAAATATTATTTATTCCCGCGGTTTGATGAAATGTTTAAACAGACTTTCTGATTGATTCATTTTTCTGCGTATTGAAAAAAATATAAAAAATAGTATAATAGACAGGTAAGCAAATTACCTGTCTTTTTTGAGGTGTTTATATGGAATATAAAAAAATACTTACCTTGAGCTTTGATGATGGCGTAACCCAGGACATCAGGTTTATTGAGCTGCTTGATAAATGCGGAATAAAATGCACCTTTAATCTTAACTCGGAGCTTTTAGGTATAAGCGGTTGTCTTAACATAAACGGTAAGGAGATAAAGCATATAAAGGTTATGCCTGAGGACGTGAAGCACATTTATGCCAATCACGAGGTTTGTGCACATACTCTTACACATCCCTTCCTTACTCAGCAGACCGATGAGGAAATCACCCGACAGGTTGAGCAGGACAGGCTTAATCTTTCAAAGCTTGTTGGCTACAACGTGCGTGGCTTTGCTTATCCGGGTGGTGGAGTGAACTTCAATGAGCACGTTGCATCTGTAATCAGCGCAACAACAGGCGTTGAGTTTGCAAGGACAATACAGTGCAGCTATAACTTTGATTTGCAGAGTGATATGTACACCTTTAAGCCAACAATCAGCTTCATTAAGGAAAAGGAAAAAACAATGGAGCTGTGCCGCGAGTTTATAGAGCTTCAGACAGATGAGCCCAAGCTGTTTTATATCTGGGGTCACAGCTATGAAATGGACGTTAACGATGACTGGGATTTTGCCGAGCAGGTTCTCAGTATGCTTTCGGGCAAGAGTGATATACTTTACTGCACCAATAGCCAGGCTTTTGATTACGTTAAATCCATTTGTAAATAATTCCAAAAAAACTTATAAAAAACTGTTGCATTTTACAAAGCATTGTGTTATTATACTTGAGTCTATGTGTGCGTTGTTACCCCTTGTAGGTGTCAACGGCAGTTAATGGCAACATTAAAGCTGGCGGTCCGCTGCAATGTCTATTGTATGAACGCTTGAAAAAAACGGAGGATTATTATGGACGCATTAAAACTTATTGCACAGGACAGCCTTAAGGCTGAGAAGCCCGCTTTCGAAATCGGTGATACTATCCGTATCGGCGTTAAGATTCGTGAAGGCGAGAGAGAAAGAATACAGGAGTTCGAGGGTACAGTTATCGCAAAGCACGGTAGCGGCATCAGCGAAACATTCACAGTTCGTCGTGTTTCTTACGGCGTAGGTGTTGAAAGAGTATTCCCTGTTCACTCACCCAACGTTGCAGACGTTAAGATTATCCGTCGTGGTAAGGTTCGTCGTGCAAAACTCTATTATCTTCGTGACAGAGTTGGTAAGGCTTCTAAGGTTAAGGAAAAAATCGGCTAATAAAGTCGGAAGGTTAGGGCAGATATATTTATCTGCCCTTGATTCTTTTTTCAGTAAAAATTTTACAAAATACACTTTTAATTATTTACCTCAGGGTGTATAATAATCAATAGCTTTTAGTTTTAAGTTTTGGAGTGAATATTATGCGAAAAACTGAAGAATACAGCATCAAGCTTTCTGAGGACAACGAGGTTGTTGAAAGCAAGCGTGTGAAAAAAGATAAAATGAATATTTTTGAGGTTTTCGGTGCAATAGTTGGCGCAATGGTTACTATTACATTCGTTTTCCTTTTCTGCTTCAGAGTTTTTGATGTTGAGGGCTCATCTATGACACCCACCCTTCAGGATGGAGACGCTGTTTGTGTGTCAACAATCGGCTACACTCCCAAGCAGGGCGATATAGTTGTTCTTTCGGGTGCAGACGGTGTTAACAAGCCCATTATCAAGCGAATCATTGCCGTTGGTGGCGATAGAGTTGACATCAACTTCACAACAGGCATTGTTACAGTTAACGGCAGGGAAGAGCACTATGCTGATGATTTAACCACTCAGCAGAAGGATATTGCATTCCCCCTTGAAGTGCCGGAGGGCACAGTATTTGTTCTTGGTGATAATCGTGCCATGTCCCTTGACAGCCGTTCAAGCGAAATCGGCTGTGTGGACGAAAGACAGATTGTAGGCAAGGTTTTGTTCAGATATTTACCTTTAGGTGACTGGAAGGTTTTATAATATGAGTAATGATAATTTCAATGAATTGAACAACCTTAATTCCGAGGAAGAGCTTATCATTGAGGATGTTGAGGTTGAGGAAAATTCAGCTTCATCCTTTGTTCAGACCGAGGAAGAGGAGGTTCTTGTAGCAGATAAAAATGCAAACGTCTTCTCCGGTGAGGAGGAAGAGGTTGATCCCACCAAAACAGCGGAGAAGGATGCCGAAAACAAGAAAAAGGTATTCCTTACGGTTTATGACCTTATTTCAATTGTAATGAGCTCATTCATTATAATTGCTATCGTGTTTACATTTGCCTTCAGGCTTGTTGGCGTTGATGGCGAGTCAATGACAAACACGCTCCAGCACGGTGACTGGCTTATTACAGTTAACAAGACCGAGTATAAGTATGGTGACATTGTGGTTGTTACACAGGATACTTATTTCCACGAGCCACTCATTAAGCGTGTAATCGCAACAGGCGGACAGACCATTGACATTGACTATGAGTCAAACAAGGTTTATGTTGACGGTGTTGAGCTTGTTGAGCCCTACGTTCGTGAAAGCTTTATGGTTAAAAAGAGCGATTACCGCGAATTTCCTTATACAGTTCCCGAGGGTCATCTTTTCTGTATGGGTGATAATCGTAACGGCTCCACAGATAGCCGTTCACACCTTGTGGGACCTGTTGATGAACGTGAAATTTTAGGTAAGGCAGTTTTAAGAATTCTTCCCTTTGGGGATGCGGATATTTACAGTTATGAATGATAATCAGAAACAGATAGTACAATGGTTTCCGGGGCATATGGCAAAAACACGCAGGCTTATTAAAGAAAGCCTGCCTTTTGTCGATTTGGTAACCGAAATAGTTGATGCACGTATTCCTATGAGCTCATCAAACCCCGAATTGGGTGAGATGATAGGCAACAAGCCGCGTATAGTTCTCCTCAATAAGTGCGACGTTGCAGATGAAAAGGCAACTGCCCGATGGATTGAATATTACAAGTCCAAGGGTATGTTCGCCATTCCTGTTGACTGTCGTTCAGGTAAGGGTCTTAATGCATATCTTCCTTTAGTGCGTCAGGTGCTTAAGGATAAAATTCAGCGAAATACTGAAAAGGGTATGGTAGGCAAGCCCTTGCGCGTTATGGTTGTCGGTATTCCTAATACAGGCAAATCATCATTTATAAATAAAATGGCGGGCAGAAACCGTGCCAAGGTTGCAGACAAGCCCGGTGTTACTCGTTCAAATAGCTGGTTTGCCGTTGGCAGCGGTATTGAGCTGCTTGATACTCCCGGTGTTCTTTGGCCCAAGTTTGAGGATAAGTCCGTTGGCGATAAGCTTGCCTTTATAGGCTCTGTAAAGGACGAAATCCTTGATAGTGAAACGTTAGCCCTCCGTCTAATAAACGTGCTTAAAAACGGCTACAGTGACCGTATAAGCGAGCGCTTTAAAATCAGCGGTTTTGAGGATAACGAGGACTACGAAATCCTTGAAATGATCGGCAGAAAAAGGGGTATGTTAATCTCAGGCGGTGAGATTGACTACGAGCGCGTTTCCGTAATGCTTCTTGATGAATACAGGGGCGGCAAGTTAGGCAGACTCACACTTGAATTTCCCGAATAAATATATTAAAATAAACTCGGAGCAAAAAGTTTAAGGCTTTTGTTCCGAGTTTTTTATGAGGTGTTATTATGCTTGATTTTTCTTATGAGAACGAAGCCCACGAAAAAGGCTATGCAGTAGTCTGCGGTGTTGATGAGGCAGGTCGCGGACCCCTTGCAGGTCCTGTTTTTGCTGCAGCGGTTATTCTCCCCGAAAACTATTCTCACGAAATTCTCAACGACTCAAAAAAGCTGTCCGAGAAAAAGCGTGATATAGTTTACGACGACATTATCCGTGACGCGGTTGCATATTCCGTGGGTATCGCAACAGAAAAGGAAATTGACGATATAAATATACTCAATGCCACCTTTCTTGCAATGAAAAGGGCGGTTGACGGACTTTCAATCAAACCCGACCTTGCATATATTGACGGCAACCAATACCCGAAAACAGGCGTTACCGAGGTGACCATTGTAAAAGGCGACAGCAAGTGTATGTCTGTTGCCGCCGCATCAATTATTGCCAAGGTAAGCAGGGACCGATATATGCTCAAGGTTGCAGAGGAATATCCTCAGTATCAGTTCCCTAAGCATAAGGGCTATGGCACGAAGCTCCATTATGAAATGATAGAGCAGTTTGGTGTTTCACCTGTGCACAGACGTTCATTCCTTAAAAAGATTCTTGGTGAGGATAAATGACAACAAAGCTTATAGGTGCGCTTGGTGAATATACTGCCGCCCGCGAGCTTCGTGAAAAGGGCTATGACATACTCAGCGTGAACTATTCCAACAACGTTGGTGAGCTTGATATAGTGGCGCAGAAGCTTCCGTATATCTGCTTTGTTGAGGTTAAAACACGTCGTGGCAGCACTATGTTCAGAGCAGCGGATGCAGTAGATTTTCATAAGCAGGAAAACATAAAGTCTGCGGCAGCGTCATATATGAATAAATACAAGATGAAGGCATTGCTTCGCTACGATATTTATGAGGTTTATATTGATGACGAGGACAACGTAATCAGTACAAATCATATTGAAAATGCATTCTGAGGTAAAAATGAAGGTTTTTGATTTACATTGCGATACAATAGGTGAGTGCTACAAGCAGCAAAAACGGCTTCGTAGCAATGATATGCACCTGTCACTTGAGCAGCTTTCCCGGTATGAGGAATATTGTCAGGTGTTTGCTATCTGGATTACTGATGATAAGCGCGGTCAGACCGCAGTTGATTATTTTGACAGCGTCGCAGATTTGTATTATAACTCTGTGGAGGAGAACGCGGACCTTATTTCTGTATACGGCAGCGGAAAAAATACGCCTGTTAAAGGCATACTTGCCTGTGAGGGCGGCTCCGCCTGTGGCGGTACACTTGAAGGTCTTCGCCATTTATATGACAGGGGAGTGCGACTTATCACCCTTACGTGGAACGCCAACAATGAAATTGGCGGTGGTGCCTTTTCCGAGGGCGGACTAACACCATTCGGGGTTGAGTTTGTTAAGGAGTGTGAGCGTCTTGGTATAGTCATTGACGTTTCTCACCTTAACCGAGAAACCTTCTGGGACGTGGCAAAAATCACAACCAAGCCGTTTGTTGCATCACACTCAAATGCCGATATAGTAGATAATGTTTACGGTCATAAGCGCAATCTTGATGAAGTACAGATAAAGGCAATTCGTGATCGCGGAGGTCTTATAGGACTTAATTTCTGCTACGATTTCCTGCAGCAGCAGGAATATCCCGGTCTGTTATCCTTGGGTGAGCAAATCAGATATCTGCTTGCTTTGGGCTGTGAGGACGTTATTGCTCTTGGCAGCGATTACGACGGCTGCGATATGATAGAGGATTTAAAGTGCGCCTGTAGCTTGGAGAATGCTTATAACAGTCTTCTTTCCCAAGGCTTCAGTAAGGAAATTCTCAATAAAATTTTCTATGAAAATGCACAACGCTTTTTTGAAAAAATATAAAAAATAACCGCCATTCCCTTTAGGAATGGCGGTTCGTTATTTGTTAATTAATATGCTGTTGAAAGTGAGTTTGCAATGTTCTTTGAGATTGTTTTCTCAAGTCTGTTTGCAAAGAACTTGATGATCTGATCGTTGAGCTCAACACTCTCGCCGATAGAATCGTAAATTCCGTTTGAGAACTCCTCAAATGTTGTTGAAGCAATAGCTGCACGAACGTCAGTTTCCCACTTCTGTTCTGCTTCAGCACCTACGAAGTACATGATGTGATAACCATAGGTTGTCTTTACGATTTCTGTGTCACCCTTTGTGTGGGGAGCAAGAGCCCAATCACGGAACTCTGCAACGTACTGGCTTGAAGATGTGATATCCTCATAAAGACCGCCTGTTTCAGCAGAGCCTGTATCGTCTGTGTGCTGTGTAGCAAGGGCAGCAAAGCTTTCTTCAGTAGCCTCGCCAGCCTTCCACTCTGCAAGGAGCTTATCAGCCTCTGTCTTTGCAGCAGCAAGGTTAGCGTCAATTTCTGCCTGGGGTAATGCTGTCTGATTGCCTTCGGCATCTGTCTTGGTTGTTTCTGCCTGACAAAGGATGTGACGAACGTCAGCACCTGCTGAAGCTGTGTCCTTTGCAGCGGGGCTTACAACCATGATGATGTAATATGCTTCATAGTCAGCTACGTCAAACACCTTGATGTCACCGGTCTTACGAGCATTGTCAAATGACCAATCTGTAAGCTCCTCTGTGAGCTGTGAAAGGCTTGACTTTGTAAGGTTTGATGCAAGTGTCGCACTATCCTCTTTGTAGGAATCTGCAAGTGAGGGGGGAGCGAACTCAAGTGCTGCTGCTGTGAATGCAGCTTCGTCTGTTGCCTTTGCAACGAACTGATCTGCACGAGCCTTTGCTTCCTCCTTAGTGTAAACGGGGTCAGTTGAACCATCCTCTGCAGCTGCATAGGAAACTGTGAAGAAACGAAGTGTAGCAATATCGTAGTCTGCCTTGTGAGCATTGTAATATACGTTTACGTCTTCGCTTGAAATTTCATCCTGAAGGCTTTCCTGATACCATTCAAGGTAGTACTGAGCGTAGTAATCTCTCTCAAGGAGCTCTCTATATGTTTCCTCGTTAAGACCTTCACCGCATGTTTTTGCAATGTAGTTTGTCAAAGAGAAATCTGCTGTTTTTGCGTTTTCAGCAAGAGTAGCCATGTGCTCGTCGATAGCAGTGTTCATTTCTGTTGTCTGCTCCTCGGTAAGAGCGAAGCCTGCGTTCTTTGCTTCATCGCTTGTAGCTCTCTTGTAAAGCTCTTTTACAATAAAGCCTTGTTCGGGCGCATGGTATCTGAAATAGTCAGCCCATGTTACAACGTTTTCATCAGCGTTGTCGCCTGTGTATTCCTGGTCAGCAGGATCAACAGTTGTGTCAAAGTACTGTGCGCCCATACCGCTCTGCTGCTGGTCATAGTACTGTGAGTATGATACTGCCTGATTGTACAATGAATTGTAGTAGTAGTTGTATTCTGCAACAGTAAGCTTCTCGCCGTTGTAGGTTGCGGCTGTAAGAACCTTCTGGGGAACACAAAGAACAGATGTAAGAATCTGTGCTACAAAATAAAGAGCAAGTGCTACAACAGTTACGATGCAAACTATTTTGATAAAAATACTGAGTACCTTATCACCCTTGCCGGATTTTTTCTTTTTTGCTGCCTTTGCAAGACGAGCCTTGCGCTGTTCGCGATAAATCTCGGCATTAGTTTTGATTTCGTTGTTTGCCATAAATTTTCATCCTTTGCTTTCTTTTCTCGTGTACTATACAGCACACAAACAGTGCTTCTATTTTATAACATAAATTAAATTTTTACAAGGCTTTTTGCACATTTTATTGTATATATATACCATATTTACAATTAGTTTATAAAAAATTAAAAATTAACCTCATTTAAAGTAGCCTCATTGTTTGACAATTTACCCGAAAGCGTGTTATTATATGGTGTAGATTTTTTGTAAAAGGTGTACCTATGAAGCTTAATAAACAAAATGCTCCTAAAATCATAATAATATGCTGTGCCGTTATTATTGTTTCAGTTTTGACGGCACTTGTTGCGCCTGCAATTTTTTCGGTTAAGCCTGAAAACCACGCCTTTGCAGACGGCAAGCAGCAGGGTGTAGATTTTTCAACCGATTTTGACGTTGCCGTTTCGGGTGGTAATTTGCAGAAGCTGCTTATAAACAGCAAAAATGGTGCAGTTGCCCTTGCATCATCAAAGGGCAATATCGTGTTCAATTCCATGTCAGCCGATGCTGCCAGATATTCTCTTGCCAACATTCTCAGCGTAAGGCTCAGGGACAAAAAGGGCAACATTTATTCAATGAATTCAACTGACAATAGCGTTGATTTTGGTACCTTTGAGGTTCTTGGCATTGACAGCACAAAGGCAACCGTCAGCTTCAGACTTTTCCCCGATGCAGAGTCTGCACAGCAGGGTGTTGAAAATGCTGATATCTATGTGGTAATCAGCGTTGATTTCACCTTTGAGGGTAGCTCCTTTACAGCGGCGGTGGATACAACCAAGGTTGCTCTTCCAAAGGGCTTCTGCCTTGAAAAAATCAGCATTTTACCGGGCTTGTTCTCTGTGAATAAGGGCGTTTCAGGTGAGTCATATATCATTCCCGACGGCTGCGGCGCGCAGATAGACCTCAGCGCCAAAAATCAGGAGGATTATACTCTTGAGCTTGGTGTATATGGTGCAGACGCAACCTTCCACGCTCAGTCTGCAGGTGCATATCTTCCTTATTTTGCTTATGCTAAAAAGGGCTGTCTTGTAAATGCCATAATCACCGAGGGTGATGCACTTTCTGAAATTACCGTTAAAAAATTTGCCGATGGTGGCGGTTATCTTTACAACACCTTTACAGTAACTGCCTGCGGTATCGTTAAAGATCGCTACGTTAAGGGTCCGTCCTACGAGGGCGTTATTTCGCAGTCATACACAATCAGCGAAAAGCAGACCGATTATAACGTTGTTGCACAGCAGGTCAGACAGCATTTGCTCCGCAACGGCTATATTGCAGAGAAAACCGGCGAAAAATTCAACGATTTACCATTCTTTATAAACGTTATCGGTAGCGTTGACGGCAAGGGCTCTCTCACAAGCTTTGTTGATGCAACCGAAATTACAACACTTCTTAAATCCCGCGGTGTCCGTAACATAGCGCTGCGCTATTCTGGTGCAGGCAGCAACGGTATGCAGTCAACCGCAGGTGCAGGCCAAAGGATATCCTCAACTGTTGGTGGTGCAGACGGTCTTTCAGATGCAGTTTCAAAAATCACAGGTCAGGGTAACACCTTCTGGCTTGACGTGAATATCGCAAATAACAGAGCAAACTATAACAAGCGTACAGTTACAATTTATTCGGATTCCCTGAGGTTTGCAGGCTACGCATCAAAGGATTTCACCCTTGCGGGGTCTGATGATATCGGTCGCAATGTTTCAAAGTGGTACAAATCACTTCAGGATTATCCTGCAGCAGACGTTTGCCTTAACGATTGCTCCAAGCTCCTTTACACCGACGTTGCAGATGATTATAACCGTCAGGATATGCTTGATAACATCCGTAACAGCACAAGTGCCTTGGGCGCACAGAGGGGCGTTATGCTCACAGAGCCTGCTGCATACCTTCTTAGCAATGCCGATGCAGTTTTCTCAATGCCTGAAGCCGCAAGCTGTCAGCACGTCAGCGGTGTCAGCGTTGTTCCTGTTTTGCAGATGGCAATCCACGGCAGCGTGGTTTACGGCAGCAGCTATATGAACGTAAGCAATTTGTCGGGACAGGATGCTCTGCTTAAATGCATTGAGTATGGCGCAGTTCCCTCATTCCTGTTTACTCACAGCAGCGGCAGCACACTTGATTACAATGCATACGTTGCGCAGACCGCAGCATTTTACAGCGATGCAAAGCAGATTCTGCCCATGCTTGATATGTCAATGACCTCTCATAGCAGCGTTGTTCCCGGTGTTTATAAGGTAACCTACGACTATTCAAGGGTTGTATATGTAAACTACAACCCATCTGTTGTTGAGGTTGACGGCATTATGATTCCTGCAAAAGATTTTGTAATAATCTGATAGTAGCTCCCTTCACCGTTGGGTGAGGGGAGCTTTTGGCGTAAAAACGAATATTATGTTATCTTTTTAACAAAAAAGTATTTGCTTTTTTTATAATATGTGATAAAATAAATCCGTCTAAGTGTAATTCAAGAAAGGATGAAAATAATGGACTACAAAATGGAATTAACTCCCGAACAGTCCGCCATTCTTAATGGCGAAAAAGGGGAAGTAATGGCAAAGGTTATGAAAACCCTTGTTATGTACGGTGAAGCATTCGGTGCTACAAAGATGATTCCCGTTACAAGCGAAAAGGGTCACCTTGTTACAAGCTTCGGTCTTAAGGTTATGAGCCCTGTTTATGATCTTATGGATCAGCTTATTGAAGCAGGCATCACATCAACACAGAAGTTCTCTGTTGACCCCAAGCCCGTTGACCCCAAGGTTCCTTCAAACTTTGCTAAAAATCTTGTTTTCAACAAGTTTATGTACACAAAGCAGGATAGCTATGACGAGCAGCTCAGAAAGCTTGGTCTTCTCAGCGACGATGCTTACACATGTACTTGCTATATGGATGAGGTTGGCAACACTCCCAAGAAGGGCGATATCCTTTCATGGGCAGAGTCAAGCGCGGTTGTATTTGCTAACTCAGTTCTCGGTGCTCGTTGTAATCGTAACTCAGGTATCATTGAACTTTTCGGTTCAATTGTTGGTTGTGTACCTTACTTCGGTCTTGTTACCGATGAGGGCAGAAAGGCAACGTGGGTTGTTGAGGTTAAAACAACAAAGAAGCCCGAAGCACAGATACTTGGTAGCGCAATCGGTATGAAGGTTATGGAGGACGTTCCTTACGTTAAGGGCCTCACAGACTGGATCGGCACAGAGCTTGACGATGCTACAAAGGCATACCTTAAGGATTTTGGTGCTGCAACAGCATCAAACGGTGCGGTTGGTCTTTACCACATCGCAGGTCTTACACCCGAAGCAGTTGAGCAGGGTGAAAGCCTTATTGCAGAAAATGCACAGGTTTACGTTATTGACGATGCAGAGCTTGAAAGAGTTTACAAGTCATATCCCGTTATGTGGAAAAAGCCCGACAAGGCACCTCAGCTTTGCTTTATTGGTTGTCCCCACCTTTCACTTCAGCAGCTCAAGGAATGGACAGACAGCGTTTGCGAAGGTCTTAAGAAGAGCGGCAAGAAGAAGGTTACTATCCCCACAGTATTTACAGCAGCTCCTGCAGTTTGCGATGAGTTCAACAAAACTGAATATGCTGCAAAGCTTGCTGCAACAGGCGTAACACTCAGCTACATTTGTCCTCTTATGTACATGAACAACCCTCTTGCAAAATCAGGCAGAGTTATCACTAACTCAAACAAACTCCGTACATACACAACATCTCGTTACTACACAAGCGATGAGATTCTTGACATAATCACAAAGGGGGCAAAATAAGATGAAAACATTTAAAGGTCGTCCCGTTGTACCGGGCACAGCAGAAGCAATAGCACTCGTTTCACACGGTGGTTTTAATACACTCGCTTCATTCCAGAATGCTCTCCAGTTTGATAAGGAAGAGGACAAAACTGCAAAATGCGGTGACCAGAACAACCCCGATATTTACAAGCAGCCCATGGGCGGTTCAGCACTTTGCCTTCCTCAGACAATCGGTTCTACAACAGGTGGTATGGTTCTTTATTGCGCAAAGGTTCTTGACAAGTGTCCCGCTTGTATGCTTTTCTCAGAGCATATCGACTCACTTGCAGCAGCAGGTGCAATCCTCGGTGCTGTTTGGACAGATACTCCCATGCCCACAATTGACTGCCTTGGCGAGGAGTTCCTCAACACAGTTAAAACAGGCGATAAAATCAAGGTTTACGAAGACGGTACAGTTGAAGTAGGCTAATAGTTAAAGGCGTTGCGAGAGCAACGCCTTTTAAAATGCAAAATGCAGAATGTAAAATGCAAAATTACAGGGGAAGCTCCGCTTCCAAACATTATAATAGCAACGCGGTTCCAAAATTTTGAATTTTAAATTTTAAATTTTTAATTTAAGAGGTACACACTAAAATTCAACACGCTTGCAAAGGTCACCCATATAATGTAGGGTATCATAAGGTAAGCAGCCTTTGGTTCAATTTTGTTGAATTCAAGGGTGGTTGCAATAATCAGCACCCATAAAATGATAATCCAGATAAATGCAAACAGATAGCTGCCAAGGGAGAAGAAAATGAAGCTCCAGCAGAAGTTGAAGAATAGCTGAACGTAGTACAGCGTCT
>JAGBTL010000155.1 GCA_017631355.1 Clostridia bacterium | reverse complement strand
GGAATTTTTCTTCAATAAGAATTGAATCGTGATCAATTCTTTCTGTTGTGAGCACTGTGTCCTTGTTGAATTTAAGATAATCACCGATTTCGCAATTAAATGCAGGGTGCGCACCAAATGAATAATACATTGTCTCGTCGCTCTTATTTATAACAGTGTGGTCAACAACAAGACCTGTTTCGGTTAAGGTGAATTTTACCTTTAACTCAAATTTGTAGGGATACATAGCAATAGATTCCTCATCATCTGTCTGTACAAATGTTAATGAATCTGTTGTGCTTTCTATAAGTGTGAAGGGCTTTTTTCTGACGATGCCATGCTTGGGCATTGTGTACTCGGTGCCATTAAGCCTGTACTTGTCATCAAGCAATCTACCAATTATTGGGAAAAGAATAGGGGACTGACCGTACCAGTATTCTTCATTGCCATCCCATATAAATTCAAAGCCGCTTTTCTTTGATTTAAGAGAATTTAACTCTGCTCCCATTTCTTTTACGGCTAATGTGAAAGTATTGTTTTCTGCTTTGAAAATCATATTACAATTCATCCTTTATAACAAAGGCATTACCAAGAGGTAATGCCTTTTAATTTGTTATTTAATTATATAATAAGAGAAAGGGGAAGTCAATTATTCTTGAATTATTTTGCTTTTTTCTTTGAAAGAATGATGTTAACAACAATGCCAAGAATGAGAGCGCAAGCAATAGCAGTAAGTGTAACCTTACCGATTGCAAGAGCAAGACCGCCGATACCTGCAATAAGAATTACCGATGCAGTAAAGAGGTTTGCGTTATCTTCAAGGTCAACCTTCTGAATCATCTTAAGACCGCTAACTGCGATGAAGCCGTAAAGTGTAATACAAACACCACCCATTACGCAACCGGGAATAGAATCAAGGAAAGCAACAAAGGGAGAAATGAATGAAATAAGAACTGCCATTATTGCTGTGCAGGTGATTGTAGCAACTGATGCGTTTTTGGTAATAGCAACGCAACCAACTGATTCACCGTATGTTGTGTTGGGGCAACCACCGAAAAATGCACCGAACATTGAGCCAACACCGTCACCGAGGAGAGTTCTTGAAAGACCGGGTTCTTCAAGAAGGTCTCTTTCAATGATAGATGAAAGGTTCTTGTGGTCAGCAATATGCTCTGCAAATACAACAAATGCAACAGGGATATATGCAACTGCAACAGTTGTGATGTATGTTGCATCAAGCTTTTTGATTTCAGACATACCTTCAAGGAAGGTGAATTTAGGAACACTGAGGAATGTGCTTAATCCAATGCCGTTTTCTGTAAGTGCCTGGAAGGGAGCGAGGTCAAGAACGATAAGGGCATCGTTACCTGTTTTAACACCAATAATTGTGAAAACGCCTGCAATTGCATAGCCTGCAAGGATACCGATAATAAAGGGGATAAGCTTAGCCATTTTCTTGCCGTATGTTGAGCAAAGAACAACAACAAATAAAGTAACAAGAGCACAAACCAGTGATGCCCATGCATTTGTTGTCATAACAAATGAACCGTTTCCATCCTGTGCTGCATAGCTTACAGTATCCTTGATAGCAGCACTTGCGAGAGAAAGACCGATGATTGCAACTGTTGGTCCGATAACAACAGGAGGCATCAGCTTGTTAATCCAGTTAACGCCTGCGAATTTAATAACGATAGCAATAACAACATAAACAAGACCTGCAAAAACAGCACCAAGGATTATACCGAGGAAGCCCATTTTAGCACTTGCTGCACCTGCAAAAGCTGCAAGCATGGAGCCGATAAATGCAAATGATGATCCAAGGAAAACAGGGCTCTTGAATTTAGTGAATAACTGATAGATAATTGTGCCCACACCTGCACCGAAAAGTGCAGCAGATGCAGTCATACCGTTACCTACGATAGCGGGTACTGCAATTGTAGCCGCCATAATAGCAAGCAGCTGCTGAATGGCGAATATAATCAGTTGTCCGAATTTTGGTTTGTCTTCCACATTGTAAATAAGTTTCATAAACTTACCTCCACAAAAAATTTATTTATGCCACCAGGCTTAAATACTATATAAATTAACCGATGCTTGTCCGTCTGTTGACTCAAGCATAACTGAAATTAGCTCGTTTGTTGACGTTGGAACGTTCTTTCCGACGTAATCTGCTCTGATTGGTAACTCTCGGTGTCCTCTGTCAACAAGGATTGCAAGCTGAATGCTTGATGGTCTGCCGAGGCTGAAAATTGCTTCTATTGCCGCTCTGACTGTTCTGCCTGTAAAGAGAACGTCATCAACAAGGATAATGTCCTTTCCTGTAATATCAAAGGGAAGAACAGGCTTTGTTACCTCGGGCATAATGTGTGCCTCGGTTAAATCATCGCGGTAGTGATTAATGTCAAGCTCACCAACGAGAGGCTTACAGCCTTCAAAGCGACTTATGTTATCTGATAAAATTTCAGCTATTGGAACACCTCGTGTTTTAATGCCAATAAAAACAATGTTATCAATACCCTTGTTTCGTTCAATAATTTCGTGCGAAATACGGGTAAGTGCTCTGTTTACTGCGGATTCATCCATCAATACAGATTTAAAATTCATATTTTACCTCAAAAAAAGACCTTGTCGTTTTAGACAAGGTCGCAACTTTTCTACTGTAATTGTAACCTTATCAATTCACTGATTGATTTAAAAGTTCTTTAATACAATAGTAATATTATTTTGTTGTTTTGTAAATAGTTTAATTGTTAGAAATCTTTGGGTAATATTTGTGAAAAATTACATAACAAAGATTATCAAAGCATATAAACACCGGATTCAAGCTCAACAATTTCTCTTTCGTTGGCCTTAATGTATCTGTAAACAGGCTCATCAAAGGTTTTATAGTCCTGTACTGTGTAATCCTTAAGGTTTACTGTTCGGATTTTACATGATTCGTAGTTGCATATATAAAGCACGTTGTCATAAACTGAAATCGCAACAGGATGAAGGAATGCTGTTGAAGCATCACCACCGATACGAAGCACAATCTTTTCAGTAGCAGGGGAATAGCGGATGATGCTATTGTTATCAGGAACAACACACCAGATGTATTTTCCTTCAGGAGCAACACCGCTTACAGGACAATCCTTGTACAAAAGGTCGCCCGTCCAATACAACTCGCCTTTGTCGTTAAAAAGACCAATTTCACCGCTTGCATAGGTTACTGCAACGTGCTTGTTGGGGAGTATAGCAGCACTACAATAGAGGAAGTCGCTCAATTGTTCTGCTATTTTCTCAAAGTTTTCACCAAACTTGTTGAGCAGGTATGCACCGCGCGTGCTTGCTGTGGGTCTTTCAAGCTTAACGTCATAGGTGAAAAACGAAACCTTTGTTGTACCGCTTGGTAATGTGTCCTTACGTGCAACAATTATACCTTTTGTAAAAGGAATGATATCAACAATATCGATATCCATTAATTTTTTCATTTTATCTCACCTGTTTCGGGAAGCTTATTTATCTGGTAGCAAAGTGTCATCAACGAATCACCCAAGTGAACGTTTTCAACCGCAACGTTTTCGTAACGGCTTACAAGGTCGCATTGTGTGAAGTTCCAAAAGCCCTTAATTCCCAACTGAACAAGCTTGTCTGCATTTTCGGCAGCATATTCAGCAGGAATGCAGAGTATTGCAACCACCGGTTTTTCTTTTTCACAGAATTCATCTAAGGTTGCGGAATCCATAACCGTTCTGCCACCAACACTGGTACCAACAACAGCAGGGTTGTTATCAAAAATTCCAACTAAATCAAATCCGCGGTTTTCAAAGTGAAGGTGAGTAGCGATAGCATGGCCAAGGTTACCTGCACCAATCATAATTGCCTTGGATTTTTTATCAATACCTAATATTAAACCAATTTCATTGTAAAGTTGTTCAATATTATATCCGTAGCCTTGCTGACCAAATCCGCCAAAGCAGTTTAAGTCCTGGCGGATCTGAGATGCAGTAAGACCCATTCTTTGTGATAATTCTTTTGATGAAATTCTGACAATACCCATATCCTTGAGCTCTTCAAGATATCTGTGATATCGAGGTAATCTTTTGATTACGGGGATAGAAACCTGATTGGTATTTTTCATCGTGTACCGTCCTAATTATAAAGTCATGAATGTATCCATAACGTACTTACCGAATTCTTCACATGTGCAACCAGTGTCTCGGCCTGTGATTGTGTATTTCTTTTCGGTAATCATACAAATATCAAGTGCTTTTTCAAGCTTGTCAGCCTCTTCTTGCTTGCCGATGTGTGAAAGAAGAAGAACTGCCGCTCTAAGCATTGAGCCAGGATCAGCATACTGTCCGCGGCCTTCCTTGATCATACGGGG
>JAGBTL010000154.1 GCA_017631355.1 Clostridia bacterium | reverse complement strand
GCCTGTTGCTTTTTCAAACTGACGGTAAACCTCAGGATTAAGAGCTTCACCCGCTGTTGTCATATGCTGAACTGATGAAAGATCGTACTTTGAAATATCCTGCTTAATCATCATTCTGAGCATTGTGGGCGGTGCACAGAAGGTTGTGATGTTGTGCTTTGCAAACATGGGAAGAATGTCTGCAGCATCAAAACGGTCAAAGTCATATACGAAGAGTGCACCCTCGCAAAGCCACTGTCCGTAGAATTTACCCCACATTGACTTTGCCCAGCCTGTGTCGGAAATTGTGAAATGAAGTCCGTCAGGGTCAACGTTGTGCCAATACTTTGCAGTATGGAAGTGACCGAGAGCGTATGTATAGTTATGTGCTGCAATCTTGGGATAGCCTGTTGTACCTGATGTGAAGAACATAAGCATAAGGTCCTTACCACCGGGTGCATCTGCTGTGCGCTCATAATGTGAGCTGTAAAGCACGCTTTCCTCATCATAGTTGCGCCAACCGTCGCGGCTTTCGCCAACTGCAATTTTGATTTCAAGACCGGGACACTTTGCAGCAGCCAAATCAACCTGATTTGCCACGTCACCGTCAGTTGTACAGATAATAGCCTTAACGCCTGCTGCCTGGAAGCGATACTCAAGGTCATGCTCCTGAAGCTGATTGGGAGCAGGAATACCGATTGCTCCAAGCTTGTTAAGACCAAGCATTGCAAACCAATACTGATAGTGACGCTTAAGGATAAGCATTACCCTGTCACCCTTTTTGATACCAAGTGACTTAAAATAGTTTGCTGCCTGTGCAGATGCCTTTTTCATATCCTTAAAGGTGAATCTGCGTTCTGTCTTATCCTTTGCAATATGAAGCATAGCAAGCTTATCGGGCTCGCGGTCTGCAAGTGCATCAATAAGGTCATAAGCAAAGTTGAAGTTTTCAATATTTTTGAACTTGATTGATGTGGGAGTGCCGTTTTCGTTCTCCTCAACGTCAATAAATTTCTTATAAAGACGGTCCTTTGTATCCTTAACAGCAACCTTTGTGTCCTTAACTGCCTGCGCTGTCTGAAGCTCAGGGATAGGCTCACCATTGGGATTAAGAACGATAGCGTAGAAGGTACAATCCTTGCCGTCAACGGCAATCATACCGTGAGGTGTGTTTGAATCGTAATAGATGCTGTCGCCGGGTCCGAGAATTTCGGAGTGCTCGCCAACCTGCACCTTAAGCTTACCGTCAATAACAATATCAAGCTCCTGACCATCGTGTGACGTAAGCTCAATATCCTTATTTTCGTTTTCGCTTGAATAAACAGCCTCAACAAAAAGCGGCTCGGCAATCTTGTTTCTGAATTTGGCTGCAAGGTTGTAGTACGTCATACCGTGAGCCTTTTCAATCTTCTGACCCTTACCTGCTTTTGTGTAAACATAGTTAGTAAGCTTGGGTGTGTTACCCTCAATGATGCTTGTAACGTCAACGTTGAATGCAAGTGCACAACGGTATATGAAAGCAAAGTTAAGGTCACTTTCACCGTTTTCGCAAGCAATATACTCTGCCTCGGTAACACCTGTTTTGCCTGCCATATCAGCAACTGAGAGACCTTCAATCTCCCTTAATTCCCTGATACGGGCAGCCATTTCCTTGATTTTAAAATCAAGACCTGTAATCTTATCCATGCGTATCCTCCTGAAATGCGGGACAAATCAAAACAAAACCCGTCCCAAAGATATCCTTTGAGACGAGTTATAAACTTAACCCGCGGTACCACTCAAATTGCAGAATAATCTGCCACTCTCGGAGTCCATCAACCCCTATGCCTTCACGCAGCAATCACGGAGAGGTTCTACTAAGCGAAAGCCTTTCTTCCTCCCGGCTCAGAAACTACAAACATCAAAGCTCTGCCTGTGACTTGCACCAACCGTCACTTCTCTGAAAGGTAAACACTTTGCATCCTTTTCTTCAATGCCTTTGTATTTAATTTTCTCAAAGAATAACACAATTTTTGATTTTTGTCAATAAGATTTTTTATTATTATATAATATATAATTCACTCTGACTTGGTAACGCAGAAAATTTGTAGGAAGTGCACATATCAACGATTCATCAAATACAACGCCCGACTAATAAACGAAGAGAATTTGATGTAGATGGGTAGTTGGGGATACGACGCTGCACAAAGGTACTGCGAGATAAAAAATGCGCTATTTCGCAAATTATCAGAGCTTGTTTCTTATAATCTTACCGCTGATTGTCTTAGGCAGCTCGTCTTTGAATACAACAATTCGGGGATATTTGTAAGGAGCAGTATTCTTCTTGACGTAGTCCTGGATTTCCTTCTTAAGCTCCTCGGTGCCTTCAGTACCGGGAACAAGGACAATGCTTGCCTTAACAACCTGACCACGAACCTCGTCAGGTGCAGCAGAAACGCCACATTCAAGAACGTAGGGAAGCTCCATAATAACGTTTTCAATTTCAAATGGTCCGATACGGTAGCCTGACGATTTGATAACGTCATCAACACGGCCAACGAACCAAAGGTAGCCGTCCTCATCGCGCCAAGCGGTATCGCCTGTGTGATAAAGGCCATCGTGCCAAGCCTCTTTGGTCTTTTCATCTTCGTTGTAATAGCCGAGGAAAAGACCGCAGGGAACTGATGATTCTGTGCGGATAACAATTTCACCTGTTTCACCATTTGCAACAGGTCTGCCATCAGGATCAACGATATCAACGTCATAAAGCGGTGTGGGCTTACCCATAGCACCAACCTTGATAGGTGTGCCGTTAAGAGTTGCGATAGAAAGTGTTGTTTCAGTCTGACCAAAGCCCTCGTGAATGCGAAGACCCGTTACCTTTTCAAACTGCTTGAAAACCTCGGGATTGAGCGCCTCACCTGCTGTTGTAGCGTGTACGATTGAGGACAGGTCATACTGTGAAATGTCCTGCTTTATAAGCATACGGT
>JAGBTL010000153.1 GCA_017631355.1 Clostridia bacterium | reverse complement strand
GTCACCAAGAGCCTCCATTAGAAGTGCCTTGTTCTTTTTTAAATCGCAGACAATGGTGTCAAGCTTTTTGAACTGCTGACGGAGAATTGCCGAGGTCACCTCGCCAACGCGGAACTCGGAGCCGCAGAAGGGCTCTGTTGAAAAGCCGTTCATCTGGTCGCCGAAATATGCAACTGCGCTGCTGTCGTGGTAAATGAGAGCCTTTTCAAAAAGCTGCTGATTATTTGTCAACAGGGCGCCACCCTCACCGCCTGCGCTGATTATCTTAAAGTAGTTGAAGCTGAGTGCGGCAGCATCACCGATTGTGCCAAGGCGCTGTCCCTTGAAGCGGGCGCCGTTTGCCTGACAGGCATCCTCAAGCACCAATAAATTATGCTTTCTGGCAACTGACATAATTGCTTCCATATTACAGGGATAGCCCATCATGTGAACGGGAATAATCACTTTTGTTCTTTCTGTAATTTTGCTTTCAATGTCAAGGGGGTCAAGCATCAGGGTTTCGTCAACCTCGGCAATAACAGGCATTGCACCTGCACCCACAACTGCCATTGCCGTTGCAATGTAGGTGTAAGCGGGAACAATAACCTCGTCACCGGGGCCAATGCCCATACCAACAAGTGCGGACACAAGACCTGCATAGCCCGATGACATAAGCACCGCGTGCTCAACACCGAAAAGCTCACGCATTTCCCTTTCGCAATTTTCGGTTTCCTTGAGGGCATCGTTGCACTTGAAAAGCTGCTTTGATTCAATTACCCTTGCGACTGCCTCAATTTCTTCCTTGCCTATTCTGAACATAATGTTACCTCTTTAACGTATCTATATTTCTTAAGGTTTCCCTCATAAGGTGGTAGTCTGCATCATCTCTGAGACATTGCACACCGTTGTATTTGAACATTGTGACCTCGTAGCCGCCACGGCAAAGCTGGTCCTGTGTGGGGAAATATCCCTTTGAGCCGTTTGTGTTAGACAGCGATAAAACCTGAAGGTCAGGAACAGCCTTGTTGATTCGCATTCCGATTTCGGAAAAAAGCTCGTAGGGGAAGCCTGTGAAGGCGAGCTCACCAAGGCGGATTATAACCTGCTCAACGTAGTCGGCTTCCTTTTCCTGAAAGTCTGCTTCATAGCTTTCCTTGACCTTGGTAAAGTAAACAGCCATTTGCTTGTCCTTGTTTATGCTGTCGTGGGAATACTGCTCACAGCCTGCAAGGGCATCCTCATAGGAAATGCGCTTGTCGTAGGGAATTTTCAGCTCTGCCATTGTAGTAGCAAGGGTTACGTCCTTATAATCTGTAATGCTGTAAAAGATGCTTAAGGCATCCTTTGCACCGATACCGCCTATCTCGTAAATATATGACAAATCTGCAACGGTCTGTCCGTTTGAAAGGCGGGGACCAACGTCACCCTCGGGGCCGTTGAAAAAGGCGGTTATAGCCCCTGATGCCTCCTCAAGAGCATCGGTCATAACACCTGACCAGTCGCGGCTGATTTCCACGTTCAGACCTGCACAGGTGCCGTGACAGCCATAGTGGATTATGTTTGCAACAACCTCGTCTGCTTCGTTTTTAAATGAAACAACAGTCATTTGTGGGTTGTAGGGTGCCCACTCGCATTGACCAAGACCAACGGAGTTGTCAACATTCAGCTGACGGCGATTTATACCAAGCCTACTTTCGCCTGTGCCAACACCTACGGTAACAGGCTGCTTGCTGTCAATAGCCTTTTCCACCGCTTTTAAAACCGCAGGCTCAAAAACGCTGTCATAATATTCCTTGTCAATGCAGCCCCAGCCGGGCATATAGATCGTGTCGGGTCCCGAGTGAGTGTGGGTGGCACAAATAAGAATGCTGCTGCGGCTAATGTCGTGCCTTTCCTCAATGAGCAGTCGCAAGCGGTCTGCAAGGGCTGTGTCAAGCAGGCACACACATACAGTTACCATAAGAGCCTTAATTTCGCCCTGTTCAAAGTAAAAAGCAGTTGCAGTAAGGCTATCGTTTACGCTTTCGGAAAAGTGGTCAGGTCGGTAGCCGAAAAGGCGACCACCAACAGGGGGCGTAACGTCAGCCCTGCCAACACCCATTAAAAGCTTGTTTTCCATATTATCACCGCCATAACGTTCTGCTATGATTATAATACGATACAGGAATTAAAACAACAAAAAACTTGAAAAAGAAAAACACTCTGCAGATTTTTCTGCAGAGTGTAATTGTTAATTAGATTACGCCCATGCCGGGATTGTCATCCTCATCCTCAGGCTGATTGCTACCGGTGTTGTCATCGGGAGCTGAAGGGTCTGTAGCCTCGCCGCTATCGGGCTCAGTTGCTTCGCCTTCATCGGGAGTTGAGGGGTTTGTCACTTCACCATCATCGGGTGTTGAGGGATCTGTTGTTTCACCATTGTCGGGTGTTTCAGGATCAACAGGTGCTTCAGGATCTGTGGGCTCTTCGGGAGTAACCTCTTCTGAAAAGCCTGTGATTTCAACCTCGTCAGAAACGTTGGATACCTCACCACGGTCTGTTGACCAAGCAACAACCTTATATGTGTAGGTGCCGTTTTTCTCAATAGTAATATCTGTGAGAGTGTGGTCAGCCTCACCGGTATCAAGACCGTCCAATTCCTTGGCAGCAATTTCTACCCAGCTTTCCTCAATTTCAGGAGAGTTTGTACGGTAGATTATATAGCCCTCGGCATTTAATACAGGTGACCATGAAAGTGAAACGTATTTGTTTTCTGTGCCTTCAGCAACAGTTGCCTTAAGGTTTGTAAGTGAATCAAGGTGAGATAAAATTGATTTTGTTTTAATCTCTGATTCTGATTCAGGTCTGTCAGCCACGGGAGCCTGAGCCTTAATCTTGTAAGCGTATTCCTTGTTGGGCATAATTGTGTTGTCAACGAAGGAGAGCTCACCATTTACAACGTCGTCCTGCGTGAGCGTGCCGATTTCTTCCCAGTTAAGGAAGCCGTCGTCAGATGCTCTGAGAACAACGTACTTTTCAGCAAAATCAACCTTGAGCCAGTTGATACGCACACCGTAAAGTGTACCTACGGTTGCATTGTCAATTGATGTGATAACTGTGGGTACAAGGGGATCGTGGGGACGTCTGATTGTAGCAGAAGCTGTGCCTGCAACCTTGCCGCCTACGGCAACGGTGATTGTGTAGGTGTAGGTCTTGCCCTTTTCTGCAAGAGTGTCGGTGTATGTGAATACGCCGTTTGTGAAGGCATCAATTGTTACGTTCTGCTCTGTGTCGGTTGAGTAAGTGAGCGTAGCCTTTGAATACTTGTTGATTATCCAATCAAGCTTAATACCGTCATCAACAACAGAAGCCTCAAGAGTAACCTCTGCGAAGTTGCCCATGGGAGCAGACTTTGCGCTTTCAAGCTCACCGATAACAGTTGTTACTGCGTAGTAGTAAGCTGTTGTTGCTGCGCCCTCGGAATCATCTGTGTAGAATGTAGTTGTGGTGTTTGCAAT
>JAGBTL010000152.1 GCA_017631355.1 Clostridia bacterium | reverse complement strand
TGGAGATAAGCTGCCGTTCTTTTATTGCTGAATGTAAACGTCTTTAATGTTAACGTCATCATCAAAGGTGATAAGGTCTGCATCGTAGCCGATTCCAATTGCACCCTTCTGCTTGCCATAGCCGATAACGTTGGCTGGGGTGAGGGCTGCCATCTTTACTGCGCTGTAAAGCGGTACACCCACCGTCTTATACATATTCCTTACACAGTCTGAAAGTGTAGCGGCACTGCCTGCCAGAGCAGAGCGGTCGCTGAGCTTCATAACGTTGTCCTCATAAATAACCTTCATACCGTTTTCCTGTGTGTAAACTGTGTTTTCCTCCATATCAGATGCGGAAAATTCAAGTCCGTCTGTAATGAGGTACATTTTATCGTCACCCTTGCACTTGTAAATAAGTCTTAACAAGCCCTGTGGCAGGTGGCGAAGGTCACCGATAACCTGTGTTGTCAGCTCGTCAAGTGCGAGACCTGCCTCAACAACACCCGCTGTGCGGAAAACACCTGTCTTAAAGCAGCTTGAACAAGCGTTGTAAAGGTGTGTCACGTCGGAGAAGCCGTGTTTTACAGCCTCCTCAACCTGCTCAAAGCTTGCGGCAGAGTGAGCGATTGAGGGAACAATTCCCTTACTGCGGAGCTTGTCGCCAAGCTCTAATACACCGTCACATTCAGGTGCGGCACCCATTATGAGCACCTTGTCCCACAGCTCAAGCAGGCTGTCGGGGGGAGAGGTCTTGGGGTTGAGTATGTTTTCGGGGCTCTGTGCACCCTTGTATTGTAGTGAAAGATAGGGACCCTCATAGTGAACACCAAGTATATTTGCATCGGGGCAAAGCTCTGATGCTTTTTTTATTGACATGGTAACTCTTTTAAGCTGCTCAATGGGGGCAGCAAGGGTAGTCGGCACGATGGAGGTTGTGCCGTGTTTTAAGTGAGCCTGAGCCATTTTCACAATGTCCTCGGGTGCTTCGCTCATAGCACTTTTCTGTCCGCCGCCGTGAACGTGAATGTCAACGAAGCCGGGGGAAAGGTACAGCCCCTGACAATCAATGACCTTGTCGCCCTCTGCGGGCTCAAAGCTGTCGCAGATATCAACAATTTTACCCTCGCTTACCGCAACCACCTTGTCGCGGATTTTATCGGGGAAAATCACCTTTGCGTTTTTGTAGAAAATCATTATATCACCTTAACGAATTAATTACTGTTACATTAAATTTTAAGGTTAAATTGCCCTGTTGTCAATAAATTTTTTCTGCCGACCTTAACCGACAAAAGATTTGCCATTCATTGGATATAATGAATCAGGGTGATGGTATGGTAACTGTTTATGCAGACGTTCTTGTTTCGGTAAATATTCTTATTACATATATATTCCTTGTGTGCGTAAGAGTGGTTTTCGGAGCGCCAACCAATAAATTTATGGTGGCACTTGCCTCGTTTATCGGCGGTGTTTCCTCTGTTGTTATCTTCTTTGAGGAGGGTAACGTTCTGTTTAGCATTTTTTACAAGCTATTGGTTTGTGCGGTGATTACTGCGGTTGCGTTTCTACCGGGCAGCGTAGGACGATTTATCAGGCTTTTTGGAACGTTCTTTGGGGTGAGTGTGCTGTTTGGCGGTGCGGTTTACCTTGTTAACGTTACCTTAAAGCCCCATAACCTGTTTATGAATAATGGTGCAATTTATTTTGATATGAGTGTAACCTACCTTATAGGGGTTGTGTTTTCTGTTTATGGTGTGTTTACCTTGTTTGAATGGTTTTATCTTAAGCGCTCAGCCACAAGAGATACCTGTGACGTGACAATTCACTTCCGAAGCTCTCAGGTAACCCTCAAGGGCTTTGTGGATACAGGCAACAATATGCGTGACGGACTGAGCGGAAACCCTGTTTTTGTTGTGAGCCGCAATGAAATATCTCCATTGTTCAGCTATGATGAAATTGTTTTTCTCAAGGGGTGCTGTACGGAGTCACCGCCCGAAAGCCTTAAGCCATATTACAGGGTTCTGCCCTGCACAACAGCAATGGGTCAGGGGCTTTTGCCTGCCTTTGTGCCGCATAGGGTTGTGCTGGGAAACGGCAATCGCAGGGCAGACGCAGGTAAAATAACAATATGTATTTCATCTGCGGTTAGAGATTCAGGGCAGGGTAGTGTTCTGCTGAATAAATGTATTTATGATATGGATTGGAAGGGGACGGATAATGATGAAAGCCTTTTTGGTAAATTTGTTAAGGGTAAAAAATAAGCTGTTAAGCCTGTTTTCGCGTGGGTTGTTTTACATAAATAGTCCGCGGAGCTTACCACCACCACTCTCCAAGGATGACGAGGATGCACTTGTGGAGCGGCTTCAGACAGGCGACCTGTATGCACGCGACAGACTTGTTGAGCACAACCTTCGGTTGGTGGTTTACATAGCTAAAAAGTTTGAAAATTCAGGCGTGTATATTGAGGACCTGATATCAATTGGCACAATTGGACTAATAAAGGCTGTAAATACCTTTAAGTCGGATAAGAAAATCAAGCTTGCAACCTATGCCTCAAGGTGTATAGAAAACGAAATCCTTATGCACCTGCGTAAGGTAAGTCAGCAGCGTTCGGATATTTCACTTGATGAGCCTCTGAACGTTGATTGGGACGGAAACGAGCTTTTGCTCTCAGACGTTCTCGGCAGCGATGGCCTTGAAATAAACGATAACATAGAGCAGGAGGATGAAAAGCGCATATTGTATGAGTGTATGAATGATTTGAACGACAGAGAACGGCTCATTATGAATATGCGCTTTGGTATGGGCGGTGAAAGGGAGCGCACGCAAAAGGAGGTTGCTGATGAGCTGGGTATATCTCAAAGCTATATTTCGCGCCTGGAAAAAAGAATTATTCTTAAACTGAAAAAAGATATTGAACGCCAAATGGTGGAAAAGGTGTAAAATCCTGTTGATTTTTCCATAAAAAAGGAATATTATGAACATAGAATGAACTCGGTATTAAGTACCGTTTTGGAGGGATTTTCTATGATGAACAGGGCACAAATGGTTTTCAAGGCTATTGACGGACTCGGCTATCCGACACAGAATATGAAAAAGTTTGAAAACGTTATCAGCTTCAGGGATATTGCCTATGGTGACCATCCACAGAATAAGCTTGATTTATACTATCGCAGGGATATTATCAACGACGGAAAAAAGCATCCTGTTGTAATATACATTCACGGCGGCGGCTTTATTATGGGTGATAAAAAGTGCCGTGTCAGCATCAGCGAATACTATGCGGATAAGGGCTATTTCGTTTGCTGCATAAATTATCGTATGCCACCCGACGTTGCATTTCCCGAATATGCTCACGACATTGTTAACGCGGCAAACTTCGTGAACACCTTGGCACAGGAATATAGCATTGACCTTGATAATGTTTTTGTTACAGGTGACAGCTCAGGCGGCTTTTCTGCCGCATACCTTGCTGCCCTTAAATATGACGAGGCGCTTGGTCAGCGCATTGGCGCACCTAAGGTTGAAATTGACTTGAAGGGCATTTTGCTTATGTGTGGCATTTATGACGTTGAGGTCCTTCTGCAGGGCGGAAAGCTTTTGGGTGTTATCCCCAAAACCGCACAGATGATTGTGGGCGATTTTGAACTGAAAAAGGATTTGTCAAACTTTAATGAGTATCCTTATTATAAAGAAATGGCACCTGCAAACTTTGTTAACGACAGGTGGTGCCCCACATTTATCTGCTGGGCAGAGGATGATATTGTCTGCCAGGGTCAGGGCGAGCCTATGGCTGAAAAGCTGAAGGAAAATGTGCCTTACTATGACGACTACCACGTAAAGGGCGTTCAGAACAACCATTGCTTCCACCTTGAATTCGGCCACAACAAGCTTGCAAAGGAATGTATGCAGAAATCTGCCGATTTTATTGCAAAAGTGGTTGAAATGGAAAAAGTAGCAAAGTAAAAAACGCCCCGATGGGGCGTTTTTTTAATGCTAAATGCAGAATGCAGAATGCAAAATTATCGGGCACTGCGTGCGGCTATTATAAATAAATCCACCGTAGTGAACGTTTTATGCGTACAACGAAAACACCATCGTAAACCCTTGAACGCGTAAACGCGTTCACTACGATAAGTTGTTTTTCGTAGAAATATAATCGGCACGTAGTGCCCCATAATTTATAATTTAAAATTTATTATTTAAAATTGAAAGCCCCGATGCATCCAGCATCGGGGCTTTGGTATATTTATCGGATGTTGCCTGCGTTTGTCTTAAGTGTAACGTCGTGTGCGCCACCCTCAACAATACTTGTTGCACTAACGAGTGTAAGCTTTGCATCTCTCTGAAGCTCGGGGATAGTAAGCACACCGCAGTTGCACATTGTTGATTTAACCTTGTAAAGGCTCTTTGTAACGTTGTCGTGGAGTGAGCCTGCATAGGTTACGTATGAGTCAACGCCTTCCTCAAATGAAAGCTTTGACTGACCGCCAAGGTCATATCTCTGCCAGTTACGAGCTCTGTTTGAGCCTTCGCCCCAATACTCTTTAACGTATGTGCCGTTAATGTTGAGCTTGGGTGTGGGGCTTTCGTCAAAACGAGCGAAGTATCTGCCAAGCATCATGAAGTCAGCACCCATAGCAAGTGCAAGTGTCATGTGGTAGTCGTGAACGATACCGCCGTCTGAACAAATCGGAACGTAAACGCCTGTTTCCTTGTAGTATTCGTCACGAGCAGCAGCAACCTCAATAAGTGCAGTAGCCTGTCCTCTGCCGATACCCTTTGTTTCACGGGTGATGCATATTGAACCACCGCCGATACCAACCTTGATAAAGTCTGCGCCTGCCTCAGCAAGGAAGCGGAAGCCTTCGCGGTCAACAACGTTACCAGCACCGATTTTAACTGAATCGCCATATTTTTCTCTAACGTAAGCGATTGTTCTCTTCT
>JAGBTL010000151.1 GCA_017631355.1 Clostridia bacterium | reverse complement strand
GCTGTAAGTTCGTTGAACTTCGCACGTGTAAGAGTGATGTCAAGATGCTTGGGACCTGAAGCGTCTGCTGTGATGAAAGGAAGGTTGATGTTACTTGTTGTAACGCCTGAAAGCTCAATTTTTGCTTTTTCTGCAGCTTCCTTAAGTCTCTGCATAGCCATTTTATCAGTTGAAAGGTCTGTGCCTGTTTCCTTCTTGAATTCCTGAACAAGCCAGTTGATAATGCGCTGGTCAAAGTCGTCACCACCGAGGCGGTTGTTACCTGCAGTAGCCTTAACCTCCTGAACACCGTCGCCCATTTCAATGATAGATACGTCAAATGTACCACCACCAAGGTCATAAACCATAACCTTCTGGTCCTGCTCCTTGTCAATGCCGTAAGCAAGAGCAGCAGCTGTGGGCTCGTTAACGATACGCTTTACCTCAAGGCCTGCGATTTTACCTGCGTCCTTTGTAGCCTGACGCTGTGCGTCTGTGAAGTATGCAGGAACTGTGATAACAGCCTCTGTAACCTTGTCGCCAAGGTAGCTTTCAGCATCAGCCTTAAGCTTTGCAAGAATCATTGCTGAAATTTCCTGGGGTGTGTATGATTTGTCGTCAATTGTTACCTTGTAGTTTGTGCCCATCTCTCTTTTGATTGATGAGATTGTTCTTGCAGGGTTCTGAACAGCCTGACGCTTTGCAACCTGACCAACAAGTCTTTCGCCTGATTTTGAGAAGCCTACTACCGAGGGAGTTGTTCTGTTGCCCTCAACGTTAGCGATAACTACAGGCTCGCCGCCTTCAATAACTGCTACGCATGAGTTTGTTGTACCTAAGTCAATACCAATTGTTTTTGCCATAATAAATTACCTCCGTGTATAATTAAGTATTGTTTTTTACTGTTTTAGTTTGTAACCTGAACGGTTGCAAATCTGAGAATTCGGTCACCCATTCTGTAACCCTTTTCAAAAACGCCTGCGATGGAGTTTTCGGGAAGGTCAGGATTTTCAACAGTCATTACTGCGCTGTGAATGTTGGGGTCAAATTCATCGCCGACTTCACCGAAGGCTTCTACCTCAAGTCCTTCAAGTATGCTACCAAGCTGAGCAAGTGTCATCTCAATGCCCTTGCGGTAAACCTCAATGTCATCGGTTTTATTATCAGCTGCTCTGTCAAAGTTATCAAGGACAGGTAACAGCGTTTTTAACGTGTTTGCTTTGGCATCTGCATAAGTTGCCTCTTTTTCACGCTGTGAGCGCTTGCGGTAGTTGTCATACTCTGCAAGTGTTCTCAGGTGAGCGTCCTTAAGAGCGGCAAGCTCGTTTGCGAGAGCTTCAATTTCGTTCTTTTTGTCGGAACGCTTTTTCTTTTCTTTTTTTGGAGTGGTTTCGGTTTTAACCTCTTCCTCCTGAACCTCGGGGTTCTGCTTTTCTGTTGCCATTTTTTATCTCCTATTCATCCAAGGTTTCTGTAAGCATGGTGCCGATGACACCTGCAAGGTAGCGTATGGTGGAAATCAGTCTTGCATAGTCAAGCCTTGTGGGACCGATAATGCCGATTGCACCGCTATCGCGCTCGCCTACTGAATACTTTGAAAAAATTGTTGTACTGTTGCGAAGCTCCTTGTAGGGGTTTTCCGTTCCTATTGAAACGTTGAGAGGCTTCTTTTGTGAATTGATGATGGACTCAAGTGGCGTGCCCCTGTGCATAAAGTCCATAAGTCTGAATGCATCCTCGGAAAGCTCCGTGTGGTTGAGAATGTTGTTCTGCCCCTTAAGGTGTATTTCCGTTGTTTTAACTGCGCTGCAAAGGTCAGCTATTGCACAAAGGAAGGGGGACATAATGAAAACCTTATCACCAAGGGATGCAACCAGGGTCTGAATAAAGGTGAGTGTTATGTCTGCAACGTTTCTGCCTGTGAAGTAGGTCTGGCAGATGTTGTAGAAAACCTCTGCGATTTCAACGTTGATTTCTGCGTCGCAACGAACAACCGCACTTTTCAGGATACCTGACGTTGCAAGCAGAACGATCATTGCTGTGTGGTCGCTCAAGGGTACAAGCTCAATTCTGCGTATGAACGCTTCATCGTCAGAGGGGGAGGAGGAAACTGCAACGCAGCTTGTAAGCTCCGCTAAAATGTTTCCTGCTTTTTCAAGGAGCTTGTCGGGCTCGCCCGAAAATGATTGGAGCCATATTTTGATGCGCTCCTGCTCATCTACACCCAGCTCGTAGCTTGTCATAAGGTTGTCAACATAGTACCTGTAGCCTGCCTGAGAGGGAACTCTGCCGGCAGAGGTGTGGGGCTGCTCAAGTAAGCCGAGCTCAACAAGGTCTGCCATATCGTTGCGGATGGTGGCAGATGAAACCGCGTTGCCCATATATGCACAGATTGCTTTTGAACCCACAGGCTCGGCTGTGGCAATGTAGCGCTCAATGATGATTGCAAGAATTTGTTTCTTGCGCTCTGTAAGTGCTGACATGGGCTTCACACCTTTCGTTGCTTTTAGCACCTGTTAGCACTCTGTTGTGGTGAGTGCTAACTCTGTTAATAATATACTCCACAAATCAGGTTTTGTCAACTATTTGAGCAAAAAATATTTGTGAATACTTTGTTAATTCGGTTTTATGCCGTCTTTGGTAATGGCTCTACGGACTATATATATTATTGTATAAGGGTTTTTATTTATGCACGCAAAAAAACACCCTACCCGAGTGGGTAGGGTGTTAACTGAATGTTCAGCATTAATTACTGCTCAACGGGGTAAACAGAAACTTTCTTTCTGTCTTTACCAAGGCGCTCGAAACGAACCTGACCGTCAACAAGTGCAAAGAGAGTATCGTCTTTACCCTTGCCTACGTTTGTGCCGGGATGAATCTTTGTGCCTCTCTGTCTTACAAGGATGTTACCTGCAAGAACGTGCTGGCCGTCTGCTCTCTTAGCGCCGAGTCTTTTTGACTCTGAATCACGGCCGTTACGGGTTGAACCCATACCTTTTTTATGAGCAAATAACTGGATGTTGATTTTAAGCATTCGTTACACCTCCGTAGTAGTTATCGTTACGTTTTTGGGATATTGCTTGCTGAGCTCTGAAATGTGAAGCTCAAAACCGAGCAATATATCTTTTGTTGTGTGTGCGTTTGCTTCGGGAACCTTAAGTGCCATTGAGCCGCTTTCATTAACAGTAATATCTGCTGCAACGCCCATTACCTCGGTGATGGTGTTGGCAACCATATAGGCTGCTGATGAAACTGAAGCACAAACAATGTCCTCACCGCTTATGCCATAGCCTGCGTGACCGCTTATCTGAAACCCTGAAGGAACGCCGTCTGAATGAAAAAACTTTGCTTTAATCATTGATTAAGCATTGATAGCTGAAATCTCAACCTTTGTGTAGGGCTGTCTGTGACCCATCTTGCGCTTTTCATTCTTCTTGGGTTTGTAGGTTGCAACAACGATCTTCTTGCCCTTGCCGTTCTTAAGAACCTTAGCGCTTACAGAAGCACCGTCAACATAGGGAGCACCAACCTTGATGCCATCGTCTGCACCGACTGCGATAACCTTATCGAAGGTTATAGTGGAATCAGCTTCAACTTCGAGCTTTTCGATGTAGATAACATCGCCATTCTCAACTTTGTACTGTTTTCCGCCTGTTTCGATGATTGCGTACATAGATTTTTACCTGCTTTCTTTCAGTCTCGCTAACAAGGCACACGAGTGAATTATCGTGTTTGAGGGCACAACAAAGTACCCGCCCTTAATATGCGGCAAATGGTATTTTAACAGATATTGTTGCTGTTGTCAACCATTTTTTTCAATTCTGCTTCCATATCCTGAGGGTATGGCGCAACGAAGGTCAGGGGCTCATCGGTAACAGGGTGAACAATGCTCACCTGTCTGCAATGAAGTGCGGCACGCTTAACGTGCTCGGTGTTATCTCCGCCGTACATTTCATCACCAATGAGAGTGTGACCGATATGGTTGAAGTGAACTCTTATCTGATGTGTTCTGCCTGTTTCGGTTGTGACCTCCACAAATGATTTGTTGTCCTTTTGTGTGATTGTTTTGTAGTGTGTTATGGCCTCGTCACCGCGGAGGTCAACACAGCGTGAGGTTTTACCCTTATCGGGACGGAAAATTGGAGCGTTTATTGTGCCGCTCTCCGGAGTGTTACCCCACACAAGCGCGTTATACACCTTTTGCATATTTCCGTTCAGCTTGGAGGATGCCACAATGTTTTTGGCAAAAACCATAACACCTGAGGTAACCTTGTCAAGTCTGCCGATTGCTCTGCCCGCAGCAGGCTCGTTCTGTGTCTTGATAAGGTAGCTTGCCACCGCATTGCAAAGTGTGAAGTTGGGGTGGTTGAAGGTGGGGTGCACGGAAATGCCCGAGGGCTTGTTTATGACGAGAATGTCCTCGTCCTCATACATAATGTCAAGGTCCATATCCCACAGCAGGGGAGGTGTGGAATTTTCGGGAATTTTAAGTGTAAGGTGGTCGCCTGCTTTTATTCTGTCAATAACCCTTACGTGCTCGCCATTCATAAAAATTGTGTCGGGAGTGTTTCTGAAAATGCGGACAATGAATGCAGATAATTTTAGCTTTTCACGGAGATAATGCACAAGGGGAAAGCCGTCGTATTCCGTCGGTATTGTGTATTCAAGTATCCTCACAAAAGCAGCTCCTTTCATTGAATGGTATGATTTTCCATAAATGTATAAAACAGGGTGAAATGTATATACATTTTCGTCGGTTAATGTCTAATGTTCATAAAACTGTAGAAGTAAAGTTAGTTGCTTTACGACTTTTGGGGACATTAAATTCTAAAAACGAAAAATATAAAGAGTTATAAACATTTTAAACAGAGTTTTGAACAATGACAAGCTATACGCTTTACAAAAATCGCACTGTTCAAAACCCTGAATGGAATGTATAAAATTGGAATATACTGTAAAAAAGATGGAATATACAGTATAAAAATCACTTGATGGGGAACTCGGAAACCTTACGCTCGTTGAACTTTGCAACAAAGTCAAAGCCTGCCAAACGGGCAATTTCATAAGCAAGATGAATGCCGAAGCCAATGCGCTCTCCGTAGTGAGAAACGGAGCACACGCTTACAAGTCTG
>JAGBTL010000150.1 GCA_017631355.1 Clostridia bacterium | reverse complement strand
GACACAAACGTTAAGAACAACACCTACTACAACTATTCCGTCGCTGCAGTTAAGGACGGCGCTGAAGCAGAGCTCTCTGCAGTTGTTCTCACAAGACACTTTGATGCTCCTGCAACCGTAAAGGCATCTAATGGTGTTAAGGGTGTAAACGTTACTTGGTCTGCAGTTGAGGGCGCTCTCAGCTATGACATTTACGTGCGTGCAGCTGGTCAGGCTGATTATCAGCTTGTTTTCTCAGGCGCAAAGGCAAATTCAACCTTTGTTCACGCTGATGCAAAAACAGGTGTATATTACAAATATGCAGTTGTTGCAAGATGCGGCAAGTACGCTGGTGAATTGAACGTAAACGGACCTCTTGTTAAATGTGTTCAGGCACCTGTTCTTGTAAGCGCAACAAATGGTGTAAACGGCGTTGTTGTTAAGTGGAACGCTGTTGAGGGTGCAACAGGCTACCGTGTTTACAGTCGTGTTGGTGGTTCCTCAACATACCTTTACCTTGGTACAGTAACAACAAACACATATACAGATACAAAGGCTGCAAGCGGCAAGTATTACAAGTACGTTGTAAAGGCTGTTCACGGCTCAACACAAAGTAATTATGATGCAAACGGCAAGGTGCTTAAATACGTTCAGACTCCCAAGCTCCTTGGCATTGCAAACGGCACAGACGGCATCTACGTTAAGTGGCAGCTTGTTGGCGGTGCTGACAAGTACAACATCTACCGCCGTGGCGCAGGCGAGGGCTACAAGCTCATCGCTACAGTAAAGGCTTCATCAGTTAATAATTATAAGGATACAACAGTCGTTGCTTGTCAGTATTACAGATATACTGTAAGAGCAATTTCAGGCGGCATTTACAGTAACTACAATGCAAACGGCCTTATGCTCAGATTTATGCCCCTTAACGGCACATGGAACAAGGCAGTTACCTACAACTTCTACAAGAATGCGGTTGGTATGGTTAAAAATAACGGTGCTGCAGGCTACAATCTTAAGGCATGGCAGGACGTTAAAGGCATTACAGTAAAATCCTCTGATAGTGCACTTTCATCTGCACTTAAGGATGAATTCAACAAGCTTTTCGGTGAGGTAACAAGCCTTGCTCTTGCAAAGGGCTCAGCAGATGCAAAGGATTGCTTCCCCGCAAATAATGTTGCTTACAACCAGGTTAAGAGTGCTACATGCACAAAGAAGGGCAACAACTACGTAATCAAGGTTGTGTTTGTTGATACAAAGAACCCCGCAGGCAACAACAATGCTATCACCAAGACAGCTCCTATCTACGTTGATATGGCTGCTATGGCAGATGCAATGTATGATGGTGACTACATCACAAAGGCAACAGGCTCCGCAACGTACACTTCATACACAGTTACATCAGAGATTACTCCCGATGGTAAGTTTGTAAGCATGACACACAGCGGCCCCTGTAAAGCAACTCTTGATTTATACGGATCCGATTTAGGTACAATTGATATTGATATGAGCCTTGTTTTCAATGCAAAATACACAGGCTTCCAGTATTAAACAATTCGCGCCCTTGCAAAAGCGAGGGCGCATTTATAAAATAAAATTGATGTTCAGGAGGTTAATATGAAAAAGATTTTATGCGCGTTTATGAGCTTGCTTCTCATATTGAGCGTGTTCAGTGTGGCAGTAAGTGCTATTGAGGAAACAACTCTTCCTGCACAGGAAGAACAGACAACTGTTGAAGCAACCGAGCCCACAACAGAAGAAACAACCGATGAAGATACAACTAACGAGCCCACAACAGAGGAGCCTACAACAGAGCCGGTTACTCCCCCGAGCACATACGAAACAAAACTTAAAGTAGAGGCAGTTGTTTCAGGTGTTTCTCTTACTTGGGAATGTGATGGTGAGGCAAATTCTTACAAGGTTTATCGTCGTAAAGCAGGCGAAAGCCAGACAAAGCTCATCGCTACCGTTGAAAACAAGAATTTTGTTGACAAAAATGTGCAAAACAATACTTACTACAAGTATCACGTTGAGTCAATCGTAGATTCTAAGGTTAAGGGTGTAAGTGAGGGTATTCTCATAAAATATCTTAAAGCAGTAAAAATTATTGATTACAGACTTGATACAACGGGTAATCCCTGGGTTGGCTTCAGATGGGAACGTGTTGAGGGTGCAACAAGGTATGATGTGTACTGTCGTTCAGCAGGTGAAACGGAATACAGAAAAGTTGACAGCGCCATTTATCCCAATTACATAAACTGTGTAACAATCACTTCTGGTTACCATAGGTTTGCCGTGGTTGCGGTTGATGGGAATTATAGGGGTGCAATAGATACCAACGGACCACTCTTTAAACATTTTGAAGAACCATATATGAATGGTTTTGATTTCATTGAAAATGGTGTTAAAATCAAATGGCACTTTTGTGATGAAGCAACAGGATACAGGGTTTATCGTAGAGCATCCGGCGAGAAATACTATACATATCTTTGCACAACCCAAGATAATAAATATGAGGATACAACTGTTAAGAACGGTGTGTATTACAGATATGTTGTAAGAGCTGTCTATGGCAATGTGATTGGTCCATATGATACAAGGGGTGTATTTTTCCAATACATTACTAAAGCAAAACTTGAGGCAGTAGCAAATGCAACAGATGGCGTTTATGTCAGATGGACACCTGTTGTTGGCGCAAAGAAATATGCTATTCTTCGTCGTGAAGCAGGAGGTGTATACAGTTATATAGCAACTGTTGATGCCTCCAAGGGCAATAAATATAAAGATACAAGTACCGTGCCACTTGAGTATTACAGATATTCTGTTGAGGCTTTTTCAGGTACCAATCATAGTAGAGGATATGACACCAAAGGACTTGTTATAAAACACACTCCTCTTGGAACAACATGGAACACAGCTTCTATAATAAAGTACAATAATTTCCATACAAGTAAGACGTATAACGACGTTAAGGAATATAAACTGGAGCACTGGCAGAAGTTGGATTCCCAAAAGGTAACAGGTGATAACAAGCAGTTTGCTTCTGAGTTTGACAAGACAATGAGAACAATGTTTAATTCCCCCGTGAACACTGTTATAAACGATAGCCCTGAATTGCAGGATTACTATCCGGGCGGGGTATCCTCCAAATCTGTGAAAAGCGCAAAGATGACAAGTAATGGTAATTATTACACTATTACAATAGTGCTTAAGGATCAGGCATCACCTGAAAATGATAGATTTGACGGAATACGGGACACATCCCAAAACTACATAGACTATCAAGGTCTTGTAGATGAGTTGTATGACGAGGATTTGATATCATACGGACGTGCAAATTCTATGTATAAAAACTTTACTGTTGTCAGCACCTTTTCAAAAAAGGATGGTAAGCTTGTAAGTGTTACTCACAGTTGTGAGAATGTAACAGCTTCAATGGATTTGACTTTTGTAAATGGCCTTGGCAAATTGAAATATAATGCGCAGTTTGATACTTATCTTAGATATACAAATTTCAAATACTGATAACTAAAAATCCCCACTGTGAATTTCACAGTGGGGATAACCTTTATTTCCAGGCCTTTTTTACCGCTTCTGCAATTTCAGCAGCAACGCTTCTGTCAAGTGCCGAGGGGATGATGTTTTCTTCATTGAGCTCGTTTTCGGGGATGTGGTTTGCCAAAGCGTAAGCAGCGGCAAGCTTCATTTCCTCTGTAATGGCTTTTGCACCGCAATCAAGTGCACCGCGGAATATTCCGGGGAAAACAAGCACGTTATTTATCTGGTTGGGGAAGTCGGAGCGTCCCGTTCCCACAACTCTTGCACCTGCCTCCTTAGCAAGATCGGGCATAATCTCGGGGGTGGGGTTTGCCATTGCAAAAACAACGGCATCCTTGTTCATTGAGCGAATCATATCCTGTGATACGATATTTGGTGCAGAAACACCAACGAAAACGTCGGCACCCTTAATTGCCACGCTTAAGTCACCCTTAAGCCCCTCGGGGTTTGTGATTTTTGCAAGGCTCTGTCGCTCCTCGCCAAGGAAATCATCGTTTTCGCTTATAATACCGTGTCTGTCAACAAGCACCATATTTTTAGCACCTGCGGCAATAAGCATCTTTGAAATAGCCGTACCTGCGGCACCAAGACCGTTTACAACTATTTTAACGCTGTCAATGGATTTTCCTACAACGCGGAGTGCATTAAGCACGCCTGCAAGCACAACTACTGCGGTACCGTGCTGGTCATCGTGAAAAATTGGGATATCGCAGATTTCCTTCAGCTTCTTTTCAATTTCAAAGCATCTTGGTGCGGCAATATCCTCAAGGTTTATACCGCCGAAGCTACCTGAAAGCAGGTGAATGGTGCGGACAATTTCATCAACGTCCTTTGACCTGATGCAAAGGGGGAAGGCATCTACGTCGGCAAATGCCTTGAAAAGTGCACATTTGCCCTCCATAACGGGCATACCTGCCTCGGGGCCGATGTCACCAAGGCCGAGAACTGCCGTGCCGTCTGTTATAACAGCAACAAGATTGTTCCTGCGGGTAAGCTGAAAGGATTTGCTTACGTCCTTCTGTATTTCAAGGCAAGCCTCTGCCACACCGGGGGTGTAGGCAAGGGACATATCCTCGCGTGTTTCAAGGGGGCAACGGGTAACGACCTCAATTTTGCCGTTCCACTCGTAATGCTTTTTAAGTGATTCTGCTTTAACGTCCATAATTATTCCTGATTTGCCTGCATTTTAAGGTAAGCGTTGATAAAGCCGTCAATGTCGCCGTCCATAACAGCGTTGATGTTACCGTTTTCAAAGCTTGTTCTGTGGTCCTTTGCAAGGGTATAGGGCATGAATACGTATGAACGGATCTGGCTGCCCCATGCAATTTCCTTCTGCACGCCCTTGATGTCGCTGATTTTGTCAAGGTGCTCGCGCTCCTTGATTTCAATAAGCTTTGATTTGAGCATACGTAAAGCAACCTCACGGTTCTGGTGCTGGCTACGCTCAACCTGACATGAGCAAACAATACCTGTGGGAATATGTGTAAGGCGAACGGCAGATGAGGTTTTGTTAACCTTCTGTCCGCCTGCACCTGATGAACGGTAAACGTCCATCTTGATGTCCTCGGGTGCAATTTCAACCTCAATGCTGTCATCAATTTCGGGCATAACCTCAAGTGATGCGAATGAAGTGTGGCGTCTGCCTGAAGCATCGAAGGGGGATACACGAACAAGGCGGTGAATACCGCTTTCGCTCTTCATGTAGCCGTATGCATTTTCACCCTCAATGAGGATAACTGCAGACTTGAGACCTGCCTCATCACCGTCAAGGTAGTCAAGTGTTGAAACCTTGAAGCCGTGACGCTCACCCCAACGGTTGTACATACGGAAAAGCATCTGTGCCCAGTCCTGAGCCTCTGTTCCGCCTGCACCTGCGTGGAATGTGAGAATAGCGTTGTTTTTGTCATACTCACCTGTAAGGAGAGTTGAAAGTGTCATTGCGTCAAGCTGTGAAATAAAGCCGTCCACACTCTCGCGGCACTCGGGGAAAAGGCTTTCGTCCTCCTCCTCGTTTGCAAGCTCAATAAGTGTGAGTGTGTCCTCGTATGCTGCCTTAAGGTCATCGTATGCCTTGATTTTGTTTTTGAGTGCAGCCATGTGCTGAGTGAGCTTCTGTGAGCGCTGAATATCATCCCAGAAGCCGTCCTTTGCGCTTTCTTCCTCTAATTCAGCAACCTCTTCAACCATTTTCTTGAGACCAAGCGCCTCTGCAAGGTCGGCAAGCTTATCCTCGTAAGAGCTGAGCTCAAGTCGTAATTCTTCAAACTGAAGCATAAGTATATTCCTTTCTTCAAGGGAACCCCCTTGAACCTGTGATTACATATTTTTACAAATAAATATTATAACCAAAACAACGGCGTATGTAAAGATAAAAGTTTTAAAAAACAAGCGAATTTGTATATATATAAATACAAAAATTATAAAACACTTGCAATATTTGATTTTTCGTGTTATTATAGCATCCGTATGAAATGCATTGACGGAGACAGTAGCTCTGTAACAGATTCAAAGCGAGTCGGGGATGGTGCAAGCCCGATATGACGTGCAGATGTTGAACATCACTCCCGAGCAGAGGGCTGAACTCAAGTAGGCTTCTCCGGTGCCCACCGTTACAGGGGCGGCGTATGACGGTACGCTTGTAATAAGGGTGGTAGCAAAGCAGTCTTTGTCCCGTATTACGGGGCAAAGTTTTTTTATACCTTGCTACGCAAGGTGCGATATAAATCCTCGCGGATTTGTGATATATGCTGACGCATACGATATATTGCTAAAGCAATACGATATATTTTGCTGCGCAAAATGTTTCGGGGCTACGCCGTAATTATAACGCTATCGCAAACAACAAACTAAAATGAGCGAAGCCATGCCTTCCTTTCCCAAGGGGGCAAGGAACACGACCGCGCCCTGTG